>CAXTDG010000653.1:0-2891 GCA_964242675.1 uncultured Chitinophagaceae bacterium | reverse complement strand
ATTCAGGTAATCGCTGGTGGTATTGCTCATTTCCTCCACGCCTTTTTCGCCCAAAATAATGCCCGCCACTACCATGGCCAGCGGGCCCGATACATGCATTACATCTGCCAGGGCATAGCCGCCCATTACCACCGCCAGGGTTATCAGTACTTCTACTTTGTAATTATCAATTTTTTTGTGCAGGTGCATACTACTGTAGCCCAGCAACGCCCCCCACAATATGCCGCCGCCAGCTTCCTGCAGAAAAAGCAAGGCCAGTTTTCCAGCCGTTGGGTTTTGTATAGCCGGGTTCGCTATCTCCAGCAACACGGTAAATAGTAACACGCCTACGCCATCGTTGAAAAGAGATTCGCCGGAAACTTTTGCTTTTAATGATTTAGGAAGGTTTGTTCCTTTGACGATACCCATTAAGCCAATAGCATCAGTAACCGCAATGAGTGCTCCGAATAACAGGAAATAAACAAGTGGAATACTTACACCAAACCAGTAATTGAACACCCAATAGCAAAGTACACCAATAATAAAAGTAGAGATGACTACCCCTACACTAGCAAAGGTGATAACGGGCACAATTTGCTTTTGCAGCCGTCGTACATTGATATGAAAAGCACTGGCAAACAGCAAAAAACCCAGCATTACTTTCATCAACAGAGCATGGAAATCAATAGAAGAAATCATTCTAACTGATTCGGCTTTGAATGCCGGAAACGTTTTGCCTAAGGCCAGAATGCCGATAGAAAGCACCATAGCCATAAACATGATGCCGATGGAAGGTGGAAACTTGATGAACCGTTCGTTGATGTAACTGAAAATACTGGTCAGAACGATCATGATGGTGAAGAGCAGGTAAATATCCAGGTTCATAACAGGTGTGTTTTTATAATAAAAAATAGCGGTTGTATGCAATTAAAAGAAATGAAGTCAGAGATAACTCCTCCTCTTTCAAAATTATCGTTTTGAAAACAGTGCAAAAGCATAAGGTTCATCTTAGAAAACGATTAGTTACCGCCTCCATTATAGCGATATACTTCAATGATTGACTATTTCACAATCTCCCTGAGTTATATGTAGAACGTTACTTTTGAAGGAATGGAATTTTTAGAGGTATCGTCTATCAGCCGCCGGTTGAATGGAACTTGGATTGTAAATAACATCAGCCTTGCACAGCAACAGCAGCAAAACATAGCCATAGCAGGCGAAACAGGATCGGGCAAAAGCACCGTGCTGAAAATGATAGCCGGGCTGGCCCAGCCGCACCAGGGGCAAATACTTTTTGAAGGAGAACGAGTGGAAGGCCCGGAAGAAAAGCTGATTCCCGGCCATCCCGGCGTTGCTTATTTATCGCAGGAATTTGCACTACCCAAATTTTTACGGGTAGAGCAGGTACTGGCTTATGCCAGCAAAATACCAGATGCAGAAGCTTACAAACTATTTGAAATATGCCGCATTACCCACCTGCTAAAGCGACGTACTGATGAACTATCCGGTGGCGAGCAACAACGCATTGCCCTGGCCCGCTTACTGGTGGGCCAACCAAAACTGCTACTGTTGGACGAGCCGTTCTCCAACTTGGATATGATTCATAAAGGCATTTTAAAATCCATTATTCGGGATATGCAGGAGGAACTAAAACTAAGCTGCATCCTTACTTCGCATGATCCGCAGGATACATTATCCTGGGCAGATGAAATACTGATAATGAAAGGAGGGGAATTGGTACAGCAAGGGACGGCACAGCAAATTTATCAACGACCAAAAAATGAGTATGTGGCTGGGCTGTTTGGTAAATACAACCTGTTGAGTGAAGCCCTTGCTACGGCCCTTTCAGGTGCATCCATTGTAAGTAATGAAAAATTAATCCTGCGGCCTGAGCATTTTATCATTACTGATGCAGGCACCGGAAATGTTGATGGACAAATACAGGAAATAAAGTTTTGCGGAAATTATTATGAGTTAAAAATAGAGGTAGCAGAACAGGTGTTAACCGTTCAAACAGGTAGAACCAGTTACAAAAAAAGAGACACCGTCGGTATCTCTTTTCATTCAGATTCTATTTGGCGTTTGCCTTTTTAATGATTTACAAACCCGGCGTTGCTGGCTGTGCATCATTGCTCATAGAAATAATACTATCCACCACATAATTGGTATAACCTCTCCATGGCAGTTTTCCTAAATATTGTTTGTACCGCAGCGAAACCCTTTTGCCACTGCTCATTTGCAACTGCTTAGCAATGTTTTCATCTGTCACGCTAAATTCGAACGTGGGGCTTTGCATAGCTCCGGGTGATGCACTTTTTAGCCCGCCTTGTATCAGCGTACCCTCCCATGTTTTGAATATGTAACCTTTGTGTTCAATTTTATTGAGGTAGCCATCTTTCACGCCATCATCGCTAAACGGATGGTAGAACCGCCACCAGAAAAGCACCCCGACAACGAGGATAATAAAAAGCGTAGTAAGAACGGCGAATTTGCGCATGATGATTGTTTTTTTTGAAAAGACCGGTTAACGGCGATAAGCGGTGTGTAGTAAATTTCGTACCAGACAGGAATAACGAACAGTGAACAACGAACAATGAACAATTAATAGGAATGGTGGCATAATCTATACAACACCCTTCTTGTCAGACTTGCTCCTTGTAGATGATTGCTAATTGTTCACTCTTCATTATTCATTGCTCATTAAGATGCCTGTATGAACCTTCTGCATGATTTAGCCGTTATTTGAGCCCTCGTAACCCTTTTTTTATGCGTATTGGAATTGTTTGCTACCCGACGTTTGGTGGTAGTGGTGTACTGGCTACCGAATTAGGAAAAGCGTTGGCTGATAAAGGACACTCTGTTCATTTTATTACCTATCAGCAGCCGGTGCGGCTTAACGAGTTCAATACGAA
>CAXTDG010000652.1:0-2892 GCA_964242675.1 uncultured Chitinophagaceae bacterium | reverse complement strand
TGGCAATTCCCCCTTACCAGGAGAAAAAGAACCGATAGCAGACATGTAATTACTAACCTCATAATGCGGCCTCAAAAATAGCATGAACCTTTTGAAGATTGTGTAGTTGTGATTTGTTAATTGTTCTTACTACTTAATAAGTGTTGAAAAATGGTGGATTTCGTTGAAATAGAAAGAACTTATAAAGCAAAAAAAAACCTCGGAGTAATTACTACCGAGGCTTTAAAAAATGTTAGTCCGTTATGGCAATAATTACAATTAAAATCGCCCGACCTAAAATTTATTTTACTGATCTACAAATCAGTTTTGTGAACCGGATTGGATTCGAACCAATGGCCTACAGCTTAGCCTGCCGCTATAGTTTTCACTACATAAAGCTTCTGCCCTATTTTGTGGTCTGGACTGTCTCTTCACCATATTCCTTTCAGAACTTAGGCGTCTGACGTACAGTCTCTGCACTCCAATTGAATTTTTTCAATTAAAGCTCACGGTTGTCATGGAACAGATAAAACAGTGTACAGATTGCAAAGAAGCAAAATCACTTTCTCAATTTTATTTATCAAAAACACACTCAAAAGGGGTAATGTGCTATTGTAAAGATTGTTTTAATAAACGTTGTAGCCAGAGGTGGATAAAACGAAAAATTGAAGCAATCCATTACAAAGGTGCTGCCTGCGAAAGGTGTAAACTACATCTATCACAAACGCATTACTCCGTCTATGAGTTTCATCATCTTGACCCAGCACAAAAAGATGTGGAATGGGTAAAACTCAGATTGAAATCATTGATAGCAATAAAAAAAGAACTTGATAAATGCATCCTTCTTTGTGCAAACTGCCATAGAGTCGTCCATTCTTTAGATTTCCCTGAACAGTCAGAATCCCGGTAGGTGTTTCCAATCTACCGGCTCCTATTTGAAGGCTGTAGCTCTATCCAGCTGAGCTACCGGTCCATTTTAGGCTGCAAAGAAAAGCTTTTTACCCATTTACAGCAAAGCTTTTCATTAGGAAGTAGTTCATCTTGCCTGTACTATTATAAAGACACTCTTCCTTACAAATTTTTCTGAGCACCATTCCGCTTAGGCACAGTTCTTTCTTTCCTTTTTCTCTAAAATAGGAAATTATGCCCAACGCAAAAGAAGCATCCAAGGAAGAGCAGCAACCACCACAGCACCAGGACCGCCCCGGAAATGAGGCCAAGATGGATCCACAGCCAGTGTACGATTACCCGGAAAAACGGGGCAGTGGAAAACTGGACGGTAAAATAGCCCTCATCACGGGTGGCGATAGCGGCATTGGTCGGGCTGTAGCCGTATTGTTTGCCAAGGAAGGTGCCGATATAGCCATCTCCTACTGGAATGAAGAAAGCGATGCACAGGAAACAGTAGCCGCCGTAGAAAGCTATGGCCGCAAGTGCATCACCATCAGCGGCGATATCGCCGATATTAAAATCTGCGAAAATATTGTTGCCAAAACGGTGGAGGCTTATGGTAGAATAGACGTACTGGTAAACAATGCTGCCCTACACTGGGAATCAGAAAGCCTGGAAGAATTACCGGATGAGCAAATGATCCGCACTTTCGAAGTAAACGTATATCCGCATTTCCGGGTAACCAGGGCCGCCCTGCCCCACATGGGCGAAGGCAGTTCTATCATTAGTACCACATCTGTAACGGCTTACCGGGGTACCAAGGAAATGATTGACTACGGTAGTACCAAATCAGCAATTGTTGGTTTCATTCGTAGCCTGGCGCAAAACGTAGTTAAGAAAAAAATTCGGGTAAATGGCGTAGCCCCCGGCCCCATCTGGACACCCCTGATTGTAAGCAGCAAAGAACCAGATGAAGTGGCAAAATTTGGTAGCGATGTACCCATGAAACGGGTTGGCCAGCCTGTAGAACTGGCTCCGGCTTACTTATATCTTGCTACCGACGATTCATCTTACGTTACCGGCCAGGTACTACACGTAAATGGCGGGGAAATTGTGAATGGATAATTTCTAGTTTAAAGTTTAAGGTTTAAAGTTTAAGATTCTGATGCTTAAACTTTCAACGTTTTTGAAACAGCGATAGATGCCATCAGGCAGGTATTTCGAACCGCACAACTTTAAACCTTAAACATTTAAACTTTAAACGATTGTAGTATGACCGAAGCAGAAGTTCTTCAGTTACCCAGAAGAAAAATCAAGAGTATTTTAGGCAATGCAGAAAAGGCCGCCGAAGCAGTGCAGTTGGTATATGTGAGCGATACCCAACCGGGCATCATCCGCAAAAAGGCCGGAAAAGAATTTGAATATTATTTAGGCACCAAAAAAGCGGCTGACGAAAAAATGCTGACCCGTATAAAGAAGATGGTGCTACCACCTGCATGGGAAAACGTTTGGATATGCACCTTAGAAAACGGCCACCTGCAGGCTACAGGCATGGATAAGCTTAACCGCAAACAATACCGTTACCATCCGCTTTGGAACACCTTACGCAACCAAACCAAGTTCTACCACATGTACGAATTTGGGAAAGTAATGCCCGCTATTCGTCTTCAATTAGAGAAGGATCTGGCCTTGCCTGGGCTGCCCCAACGGAAAGTGCTGGCAGCTATTGTGAGCCTTATGGAGCGTACGCATATACGGGTGGGTAATAGTATGTATGAAAAGCTGTATGGCTCATTTGGCCTCACCACGCTCAAGGACAAACATGTAGATATAAAAGGCAACAATCTGAGTTTTGCCTTCAAGGGCAAAAAAGGCGTTTACCATGATATTCATATTAAAAGCCCCAGGCTATCGAAAATTGTAAAGCAGTGCCAGGACATTCCCGGTAAGGAATTGTTTCAATATCTGGATGACGATGGCACACGCCATACCATAGACAGCGGTATGGTTAATGGCTATATT
>CAXTDG010000651.1:0-2893 GCA_964242675.1 uncultured Chitinophagaceae bacterium | reverse complement strand
CTTCAGTAACTACCTGCAACTTTTCGTTCTTTCTTTGCCTTATGCAGGTAGATGTATTAATTATTGGTCAGGGCCTATGCGGCACATGGCTCGGCTATTATCTGGAAGAAAAAGGTATTTCTTTTTTAATAATAGATAATGCCCTACCACAAACACCTTCTAAAATTGCTAGCGGCATTATTAACCCTGTTACAGGAAGGCGGCTGGTAAAAACCTGGCTAATTGACGAAGTAATGCCTTTTGCTATTAGCGCCTACCGGCAAATGGAGGCTGCCATGCTAACACCGCTCATCCGGCAATGCCCGGTTATTGATTTCTTTTCGGCGCCAGATGTAGAAGTTGCTTTCAAAAAACGAATAGCGGAAAAGGCTGATTACCTGAAACTGCTGGACGATACAACGCAGTGGCAGCAATATTTTCAATTTCCTTTTGGGGCGGGGATGCTTGAAGATTGTTGGTTGATTAATACTGCCTCTTTTTTAGAAATGTGGAAAGCCTATTTACAGCAAACCAACTTGTTATTAGAAGAGGTTTTTGAAGAAGCCGAACTACAAATAACCGAGCATAGCATTCAGTATAAAACCATTACGGCAAACAAAATTATCTATTGCAACGGCACCGCTGCTTTTGAATCTGCTTACTTCAACCGCTTGCCTTTTGCACCTAATAAAGGGGAAGCACTTATTGTTTCTTTACCAGATTTACCTCCCGGTTTTATTTACAAAAAAGGGCTAAGCCTTGTTCCCTGGCAACCCGGCCAATGGTGGGTGGGCAGCAGCTACCATTGGAGTTTTGAAAACGAACTGCCAACGGAAGCATTTAGGAAAATGGCTGAAAGCTGGCTGAAAAACTTTTGCAAACTTCCTTTTGAAGTGCTGGAACACGTTGCCGCTATTCGACCAGCCACGGTGGAAAGGCGGCCATTTGTCGGTTTCCATCCAGTGCATCAACAGGTAGGCATCCTAAATGGAATGGGAACGAAAGGTGTTTCGCTGGCTCCGTTTTTTGCAAAGCAGTTGGCAGATGCTATTGTATCAAATAAAGAAATTTTGCCGGAAGCAGATGTAAGGCGTTTTGCAAAAGTGTTAAGCAGGTAAGCAGCTTGCCTTTTGAAGCTATTTTAATTTTACTTCTACTATCATTGCCTACTCCTAAGTTGCCAACCATGAATATTCAGGAAAATGTTTCGCTAAAGCGGTACAATACTTTTGGAATAGAGGCGATTGCCCGATATTTTTCGTCCTTTCAGTCGGTTGTAGAACTGGAGGAATTACTGGAAAACTTGCCAGCAAACGCAAACCACCAAATGGTATTAGGTGGCGGCAGTAATATATTGTTGACCCAGAATTTTGACGGCCTGGTTTTAAAAAATGAAATAGGCGGAATTGAGACAGTAACTGAAGATGCGAACCACGTTTATTTAAAAGCCGGGGCTGGTGTAAACTGGCATCAGCTAGTGCTGCATACCATTGAACGCAATCTTGGTGGTATGGAAAATCTGAGCCTGATTCCGGGTTGCACCGGTGCGTCGCCTATGCAAAATATTGGGGCGTATGGGGTAGAGATCAAAGACGTTTTTCATTCGCTTGAAGCATACGATTTACAAGATAAAACGGTCGTAACATTTAGTGTGAACGATTGCCAGTTTGGCTATCGGGAGTCGGTTTTTAAAAGGAAATATAGAGGCCGATTCGTTATCCTAAACGTCACATTCCGATTGATGAAGCAGCCGCTTTTTAATATTGAGTATGGCGCTATTCGGCTGGAACTGGAAAAAATGCAGGTTCAACAATTGTCGGTGCAAGCCATTAGCCAGGCTGTTATTAATATCCGCAGTAGCAAACTCCCAAACCCTGCTGTGATAGGAAATGGAGGAAGCTTTTTTAAAAACCCGGAAGTAACGAATAACTTTTTTTTTGAATTGAAGCAACATTTTCCCGGAATTATTGCCTTTCCTCTGGAAAACGGAAATACGAAGCTTGCCGCCGGATGGCTGATAGAACAATGCGGATGGAAAGGATACCGGCAAGGAGATGCTGGCTGCCATGCACAACAGGCGCTAGTGTTGGTAAATTATGGTCAGGCTACCGGCCATCAGATTTTTGAACTGTCTCAACAAATTCTAGATAGCGTACATGAAAAATTTGGGGTAACCTTGGAACGGGAAGTAAATATCATTTAAAACAATAAACCTTAAAACAAAAAATGAAAAAATGCTTTTTAGCGGCCCTTTTATGTGTAGCGGCTGCTTCTTACACACAGGCTCAAAAGATGGGCCAGTCCGTATTTGCAGAAATTGGTGGACCTGGTCTGGCTTCTATTAATTACGATACCCGATTTACCAAGCAAAATGGTGGTATTGGCGGTAGAATTGGTATTGGCGGTTTTAGTATTGATGGTGCAAGCCTGTTGACAGTACCAATGGCCCTTAATTATCTGTTGAGTAAGGATAACAGAAACTTTTTTGAATTAGGAGCAGGTTTTACATACCTGCATATTTCTGACAGAAATTCCGGATCCTATAACGATGATACTTTCGATGCATCATTTGGGCATTTGAATATTGGTTATAGATTACAACCTGCCGACGGTGGATTTCAGTTTAGAGCAGCTATTACACCCATATTCAATAGCGATGGATTTGTTCCCTATTATGCTAGTCTTTCTTTCGGCTACAAATTCTAAGTGAATTTACCGGTCACATTATTTAAAAGCCCGACTTCAATAAGAAGCCGGGCTTTTTGTATGCTGCAATTTTATCTTCTATTTAAAATCATCGTCATCAAAATCTTCTTCGCCACGGGTTGTGGTTCCCAGGTTTAGCATACTACCCATTAGGTCTTTAAACTCAATTTTCCCTTCAATAGTTTTCTTACTAATTAAAGAATAAGAG
>CAXTDG010000650.1:0-2901 GCA_964242675.1 uncultured Chitinophagaceae bacterium | reverse complement strand
CCAGGTCGGCTTTAGCCCCGCTAACAGAATAAGCTTTACCAGTAGTAAAAACTTCATCCAAAATTTCCAGAAAAGATTGTCCCTTAAGTTCGGGCAAGGCTTCAGCCAGTGGTTTGCCAAAAACACTTTTTCCTTTTCCCCAGAACTCCAGCATTGGCTCGTTGGCTACTGTTATCGTCATTTCTCTGCCAATAAACAGGCAACTGGCTACGGGTGCCTGTTCTATCAGGTCTCTAAACCGAATTTCACTTTCCTGTAGCTGCAATCGGCTGTTTACCTGCTGGGTTACATCTATTACCAGTACCAGCACACTTGCTACATTGCCTGTTGAATCGTACTGGGGTTGGTAAGTATGGTCTATGTAAATGGTATCTAAATGCCCGCTGCGTTGCACCTGCACCGGAATTTCTTTAGCAGAATAAGGCAAGCCAGTGGTCATTACTTCTTTTAGCAAGGTATCAAAGCCGGCACCGGCCAATTCCGGCAAGGCTTCCAGCAGTGGCTTGCCCATTAATTCCTGCTGGGTACGGCCGTATAGAAAACAGTAAAAAGAATTAACCATCTGAAACGTAAGATCTTCCCCGCCTATGATGGCCAGCCCTACCGTCAGATTATTAAAAGAGGCCAGCAGCCGCTGTTCATTTTCTTTTATTTGCTGTCGTGCTTTTTCCTGAATGGTTACATCCTGGCAAAGCACTATTAAACCGGTTACTTCCCCATTCGCCTCCTTGTAAGGCTGGTAGGTAATATTAACAATGCCATCTATCTTTTCTCCATTACTATCGAATACAGAATAGGGCGTATTAGTAAGGTAAACCGGTTCATTTTGTTGCAGCGCTTTTTCCATAAGGGGTCGGAAAAAAGCTTCTGCCTCTGGTATTACATCAAACTCGTTTTTACCAAGTAGTTCTTCCGCTGTACGCCCTACCAACTGGGCAAATGCGTCGTTCACAATCTCTATTTTAAATGCCGACCCCATCATCACGGCTATACCGGTTGCCGTTTCCCGTACCAGGTTTTTAAACTGGCCTTCACTTTTCTCCAGGTTGGCTATTGCTTCTACAGCTTTGGTGGTTTCGCTACAGGTAACCAGTACACCATTTACACTTCCATCATCGTCGGTTAGCGGGCTAAAGCTGTACGTCCAATAAGCATAGCCCATAGTACCTTCCCGATAAATAGGCAGCTTTTGGTCTTCGAACCAAACGGCATCGCCACCGGCCATAATGTTGTAGATCATGGGGCCAATTACCGGCCAGCTTTCGGCCCAGCTTTCTTCGCCCCGCTGGCCTAATGAGGACGGGTGTTTACCATCATTGCCCAGGCTGGGCCGAAAGGCATCGTTGTAAAAAGTAATAAGGTCTTTGCCCCAAAAAATAAGCATGGGGAAGCGGGAGGCCAGCATCATATTCACCAGTGTACGCAGGCTCAGCGGCCAGGTTTCTATACCGCCAATCGATGTATTGTTCCAGGGGTAGGCTCGGGTAAGTTCACCCATTTCATCACCACTTCGTAAAATGTTCTGCTGTGCTATATGGCTTTCCATTGGTGTTGCATCTGTTCATCTTTCTAAAAAAATGAATCCACAATGTTACGAAATTGAGTTTGATGCAATGAAGCCAGCCTACAAAACTTCATATGGTTTTGCATACCAGAATAATTGATTTGGCAATCAGCAACAGCACTATTTGTATGCCTACAAAAATGCCAGATGGGTTAGCGGACTTACAAAAATTATTAGGAATATGGTTTAGTTCCATTATGCAGTTTCATGAGATATGAAACTGAGCGGAAGCTGTATGGTCAAAATCAAGATGTAAAAGAGGATGATGATTTGGTGGATAACGTTGTCCGGACTCCTTGCTTTAATGATAAGCTCAATCGGTTTTATCATTCAGCTTCGTGAGACACGAAGCTGAGCGGCGGGCAGATCCCTCCGTTGTCGGAATGACAAACCCAAAGTTTGCTGACCAAGATTGTTATCCTGACGTTAGGAAGGATCTGAACGACGATTATTTGTGAGTCGCCAATCGTTAGGAACATAGCACTGATGCATAGCATGGGACGTTTAGAACATTTATAGTCTCTGTCCAGTGTCTATCTGTTATTTATATTCAATCTTTAAGCTGTTCGAGAAAAAGTAACAATTTGACGCCAGGCGGAGTCTGACGCCTACCTAAGGTGGCGATGATATTATTTTTGAAACCAAAAAGAAATACCGCATCATAAAACTAAATGTAGCTTACGAATGCCCGGTAATGGTAATAGACATGTATAGAACGGACAAGCCCAATATTGTAAAAGCAAAACTTCCTTGTCTCCTACAGCTAAAACTATTACTACAACTGTATTTAACCAAGCCAGCGATACTTTGCTGTTACCGCCTACGCCGTTGAACAATCTAAAGAAGCGGGCCAAACGGAATAAGTGTAAAGAAAAAGGAGACGACACGGCTTATTACTGGCTAGGCATTTTTCCGGTAGCCAAACGAATCGTTTATAAGCAGTATATCATTCAGCCGAATCAGCTGGTAAAGAAGCATTTGTAACATCACTGCTCTCCTGCTCACTACCTGTTGTTAGAGGAATGACAGCCTTTAGAAGTTTTTCTGTTGAACTTTTTCCGTTGAAAAAATTTTTCAACCATAAATCTTCAACAGCTCCTGTTGAAGATTTATTTTTAATAAAAAACTTCAACAAAATGGCTTTTCCTAATCTGCTTCGCCTACAATGATGATGGCTATTTAATAGAAAATAAAGTTTAGTTTGCCAATAGCCAAAAAAATAGGCTACAAAAATGAACAGCGAATGAAACTTTTGATTAAAAACATGGTAAGCCTTCGTTGTAAAATGGTGGTGAAGAATGTTTTGAAAACATTGGCATTGCACTTTACTATTATAG
>CAXTDG010000649.1:0-2908 GCA_964242675.1 uncultured Chitinophagaceae bacterium | reverse complement strand
GACTCTTTTTTTTAAAAAAATTGCTGTACATTCTATTATTGCTTTGGTGATTAGCCTGCTTATATCTACGCTCGGCAATATTGATTATGATAAAAAAGGGGCTGGGTTTTCGGCGGCTATTCATGTGGCTATTTTTGCGGCTGTTTATGGCGTGGTAGCCAATGCAGCTTACATCTGGATTGGACTGAAAGGTAAAATGAAAAATGCCGGTGCTGCCATCGCGCATGTAGGCTTTGGATTGGTGCTGCTGGCAATATTGATTTCTTCCAGTAAAAAAGAAATTTTAAGCTGGAATACGACTGGTGTTTCACCATTACAAGACACCGAAGAAAGTAATAAAATTGCCGGTAAGCCTGCCGAGAATCTCACTTTATTTAAGGGGATAGCTACCGACATGGGCAAATACATGGTTACTTATACCAAAGACTCTTTTGATGCAGGCGACCGCAAAAAGTATTTTGTCCTCAACTTTAAAAGCAAACAGGATGGCGAAAGTTTCAATATTTATCCCGATGTGTTACACAACACCAAAGGACAGGAAGGTTTTTCGCCCAACCCCGACTCGAAGCACTACCTCAACCGCGACATTTTTGCATACGTTACATCATGGATAGAAAATAATAAGGCGGAAGACACCGCGCAGTTCAGGCCAACAGCAATGAAGATTGGTGATACTACATTCTATGCAAACGGACTGATGATTTTGAAGAACGTGAATGTGAGCAAAGGCGGCACACCAGGCGCACTGCCCGGCGAAACTACACTAACGCTGGACATGGAAGTGATTGCCAAGAATGGCAGCCGCTACCCGGCAACGCCCGGCATTGCTATCACCAACGATAGTACCATGCGCAGCCTGCCCGATACGGTGGTATCGCAGAGTTTAATTTTGAACTTTAATAAAATACTGGATCCAAAGGAAGGTAAGATGGAAGTGGGCATCAAAGAAAGCAGTATGTTAACCGATTTGCTAACACTTAAAGTTTTACTTTTCCCTTTTATCAACCTGCTTTGGATTGGTATTATGGTAATGGTAATCGGAACGTTGTTGAGCATGCGCCAGCGCATAGTAAAGCTGCGAGCTAAACCAGTGGTTGTGAGAAAGGTGGTGGAGGTGTAAGATGAAGTTGATAATTAGATGCAATTTGAAATGAGAACGATTACTGAAAACTTTAATATCATACTTTTCCAACAGAAATTAATCGGTTATGACTATTATTCAATTTTAAATTCACCTGCAAGTGCTGACGATATTACTAAGGTTGAAAAACGACTTGACTTAAGGTTCTCAAAAGAACTTTTAGAATTATACAAGTTTGCAAATGGTACAAAACAATGTTCTGACAATTTTGGAGCGATTGGACTTTTTCAGGGTTATATATTTGCAGACTTAACCCTTGCTGAAGTTTTTTATTCGGATTACAGAGGAGACTTTGAACTTACAGATATTGATGACGCAGGACATTTTACTATGTACGATGACACTTATATCCAAACCTTCACTCCTCAACGGAAGTTGTTTCCTGTATTTTTTAATGGCTCCGGTGATTACTATTGGGTTGACTTGAATGAAAATACAGAGCACTATAATAAAGTGTATTGGACAAATACTGGTTTAGCCTGTTCACCATTTTATGAATTTAATTCGTTAGCTTCCATGTTTCAGACAATAGCTGAAGCCTATGAAAATAACGTGTTCGCATTTGAAAGTGATATTGTTTCGCCTACAAACTACAGACCATTGACAATGGATTATAAGCAGTGGGGACTAATAGGTAAAAGAAACAATCCCGGACTGACCATTTGGGACGAATACATTAATTTCAAATAAGTATGCAGCTAACAACTGTTTGATACGGTCGTGGCTGACACATAAAAAATGTTTTTGAACAATATATACAATGGTGAAAGGTGAGCGATAAAAGTTAAGCTTTGTCTTACCTTCTATCGCTCACAAAAACAACAGTATATTTTTGATTGCCAGATGGTATAACATCATTATAGCATAGCAATGCAACACACTGCGTGGCTCACCCCTTCTCCTCCACCACTTCTTCCTCTTCTTCAATCATCACTTCTTCACGCTTATAGCCCGATCTTGTTTGTGCCTGCTCGGTTATTAAGGAGGCAATCAGTGAAGTCCAGCCCGACTGATGACTGGCGCCTAAGCCATGACCGTTATCACCGTGAAAATATTCATAGTACAATATCAGGTCTTTGTTTTCGGGACGACTATAAAACCAGTTATAATCGCCGTGTAAACGCCGGTTATTATGTTCATCCAATTCAAATAAGCTGCTTACCCGATCCACCAGTTTGCTGAATACCTGCTGCAGGTTGAGGTAATTGCCTGAGCCGGTAGGATATTCAATCGTTAATCCATCGCCATAAAAATCGCCATAGCGGTTGATAGATCGAATAATCAAATAATTGATTGGCATCCACACCGGGCCGCGCCAGTTGCTGTTGCCGCCATAAAAGTTAGACGTGCTATCGCCTGGGTCGTATTGAATAGTATATTCCGTGCCTTCAATATTTACGGAATACGGATGTTTTTCGTGGTATTTTGATAAAGCGCGGATGCCGCCGGTAGAAAGAAATTCCGTTTCGCTCAACATGCGTTGTAGCATGGCAATCAGCCTTTCTTTGGGTATGAGCGAAAGCAATATTTTGTCTTCCTGTGCCCGTTCTTCATTTGGCCAAAACTTACCATTCTTCTTGCGATAACTTTCAAACCAGGTAATACGTTTTTTAAAATCTTCTAACCGCTTCAGCACATCCGTTTCAATAACAGAAACTGCAAATATGGAAGTAAGCCCAACAATAGATTTAATACGCAACTGGATAGGACTGGCGTTAATCATCGCCAGTGTATCATAATAAAATTTGTCTTCATCATTCCACATAC
>CAXTDG010000648.1:0-2913 GCA_964242675.1 uncultured Chitinophagaceae bacterium | reverse complement strand
GCATTACAGGGCATTAAAAACAAGCTGGGCAGCGGCGTTGAAGTAGTGTACGAAAAAGCAGTGAATTTTACCAACGATACTTTACTTGCTTACACCGATTTGCGCAAGCAATACAGCTACAATAACCAGCCCGGCTGGAACGCAGAATACTTTAATAATGAAAAGCTGGAAGGTAGCCCTATCCTTACCCGGATGGAAGACGATGTGAACCATCAGTGGATAGAAAGAGAAACAATTACCAGCGATAAAAAAGCAACTCATTTCTCGGCCCGTTATACTACCAGTTTTACGGCTGCCAGTACAGGCAATATGATGTTTGAAATGGAAGGTGATGACGGCTACCGCTTGTTTGTAAATGGCAAACAGGTAGTGGATGCCTGGAACCGCAACCGGTGGGGCGTTAAAACATATCCCTTGGCAACGGAGGCCGGAAAAACTTATGAACTAAAAGTAGAATATTACCAAATTGACTGGGATGCCATTATAAAAGTACGGACCGGCACCTTTGCCAAAACTGATTTTACAGCATTAGCGGCCCGGCTAACAGATGTCGATGCAATTGTATATGTGGGTGGCATATCGCCACAATTAGAAGGGGAGGAAATGCCGGTAAATTACCCCGGCTTCAATGGCGGCGACCGTACCTCCATCCTTTTGCCGCAGGCACAAACAGAACTGCTGAAAGCGCTGCAAACAACCGGCAAACCATTGGTGTTTGTCATGATGACCGGCAGTGCTATTGCCATACCCTGGGAGGCGGAGCATGTGCCTGCCATTGTAAATGCGTGGTATGGTGGCCAATCGGCAGGCACTGCTATTGCCGATGTTTTATTTGGCGATTACAACCCCGCAGGCCGCCTGCCGGTTACGTTTTACAAAAGCGATAATGACCTGCCCGATTTCAGCGATTACTCGATGGCTAACCGTACGTATCGCTATTTTAAGGGCCAGCCTTTGTGGGGCTTTGGCTATGGGTTAAGCTATACTCATTTTACTTATAGCCCATTGAAGATGCCCGCCACTACAGGCTTTGGTAAAAATATTACTGTGAGCACTACTGTAACCAACACCGGTAAAATGGATGGCGAAGAAGTAGTGGAATTATATGTATCCGGCAGTAGCAAAACCATGATAACACCGGTGCGGTCACTGAAAGGTTTCCAGCGTATTTTGCTGAAAAAGGGCGAAAGTAAAATGGTTACGTTTAATCTTACACAGGAAGATCTTTCGTTGATGGATGATACTGGTAAGCCAACACCATACACTGGCAATATAACAATTAGTGTAGGCGGTAGCCAACCGGATGCACAAGCAGTAGCTGCGAAAAAAGCGGTGAGTGGGGCAATTGTAATAAAGTAAACATTGAAGCCACTATGCAAATCATTCAATCTATACAAAATCGCATTTACAATATAAGAGGCGAACGGGTAATGCTTGACCTTGACATAGCCACACTATATGAATCAGAAACAGCAATGCTACATCTGGCAGTCATTCAGAATCTAAAACGTTTTCCGGCAGATTTCATGTTCCAACTTACATCTACAGAGAAACAGGGTATGCAATTGCCATTTATAAACGCATTACAAAATACTGATTTAATGTTGCCACAAAACAGGCCGTTGTCGCAGCAAGAACAGTATCGGGATCAATCAACTTATGCCTTTACTGTACAAGGTGTAATGATGCTTAGTAATGTCATCAACACGAAGGTTGCCATCAGTATGAGTATAGCCATTGCACGTGCTTTTGTAGAAATAAGCCGTATGGTATCGCAACCAAGTGATGTAAAAATTTATTTGCAGCAGTTAAAGCAGCATCTGGACAGCCATGATGCACATCTGAATCAAATTTATGATGCCATGGAAAACCTGCTGGATGAAAAAGCAGCCCAGCGGAAATGGGAGGGGAGAGAGCGGATTGGGTTTAAATAATACAAAGTATTAATCCTCATTCTTTCCTGTATGCTGCCCCTTCAATCCTGTCCATAAATAACATATTGGCTAAGCCTATTACTACTTCGCAACTTTCCACCCGTTACCTTCGCACCCGTCATCAATCATTTGCCACATGAACCAGAAATTTGCACAGCGTATTGCTACTGAAGTTGAAGAAATAACAACGAATGGGTTGCTTAAAAAAGAACGGGTTATTACCAGCGATCAGGGGCCGGAGATTACCGTCAACGGGAAAACAGTTTTAAACTTTTGTGCGAATAATTATCTCGGCCTTTCTTCTCACCCCAAAGTAATTGAGGCTGCCCACCAGGCTATTGATACGCATGGCTATGGCATGAGTAGCGTACGTTTTATTTGCGGTACGCAGGATATTCATAAGGAACTGGAACAAAAAATTGCTGCTTTTCTCGGTACAGAAGATACTATTTTATATGCTGCTGCATTTGATGCCAACGGCGGTGTGTTCGAACCACTTTTTAATGAGCAGGATGCTATTATCAGCGATGCCCTTAACCATGCCAGCATTATTGATGGCGTACGGCTTTGTAAGGCACAACGCTACCGGTACGAGCACAACGATATGGCTAACCTGGAACTAAAACTTCAGGAAACCCAGCATCTGCGCAGCCGCATTATTGTTACGGATGGCAGTTTTAGTATGGATGGCACTATTGCTCAACTCGACAAAATTTGCGACCTGGCTGATCAGTATGATGCTATTGTAATGATTGATGAGTGCCACAGCAGTGGCTTTTTGGGGAAAACCGGCCGTGGCACCCATGAGTACCGGGGCGTAATGGGCCGTATTGATATTATTACCGGCACACTGGGCAAAGCATTGGGCGGTGCCAGCGGCGGCTTTACCAGCGGCAAGCGGGAAATCATTGAAATGCTGCGCAAGCGTAGCAGGCCTTACTTATTTCGCAATACGCTGATGCCTGGCATTGTGGGGGCC
>CAXTDG010000647.1:0-2916 GCA_964242675.1 uncultured Chitinophagaceae bacterium | reverse complement strand
GCCCGGGGGTCGTAGGCCACGTAAACGGTGGCAGCCCTGTTGAGTTTGAAGGATAGGAGGGGGCTTAGCTTGCTAAGCTTATCGTCATTAGCTGTTTTGATTAAAGATGCATTATTTAAATAAGTTGGTATGGATGTGATTTGGTAAGCCCTGTCAGTATAATAAGTAATACCCACGGCAAGTTTGGCAATTACCGGCTTGGCGACTGTATAACCTACAATATTACTTAGCAATTCGGTTGCAACCGGTGGCTGTGGCTGTGCCGGTGCCGGTGCTGTTACTGGTGCCGGTGCTGGTTTAGCTGGTTCTTCAGCAGGTGCACTTCCCTGAAATTTTTCAAAAGTATCAGCCACCAGTTTATTTATCCATTTTAGGTATGGCGTGGCCCATTTAGCAATGCCATAGTGCTTTTCATCCCCCTTTTTATAGGGCTCATCAAATAACTCGTATACCAGCACCGCTTTAACAGTGGGGTTAGCTTTGCATTTTGCAATAAATTTGGTCAGGAAAATATTTTGGTCTGCTTCCAGTGTGCTTAGGTCATTAGCCCTAAAATTAGTTTCCGTAATCCATATAGGCTTACCAGGAAACAGGCCGTTCAGCGTAACCGTAATGTCGGTAATGTGCAACGATTTTGCCCTCACAATGGCTTCTTCCATATCAGAATACCAGTGGTAGGCAAGAATGTCAAATTTAACCCCATTGTTTTCGCAGTATTTTAAAAATCCCCAGTGCACCCAACCGGCCGAAATCATGGTTTGTGCGTCAGGGTCATTTGCATGTATGCCTTCGCTCATACCTTTTAAATAAGCTGCAGTTATCTTAAGTTTATTTAGGTTATAATCTTCGGTAACACGGCCGTCCCTGCCGGGTAAGAGTAATGGCAGTTCTAAATCGTTTCCCAGATCGTAAAACTTAAATACCGCCCCATACTTTGAAGCAAAGTTTCCACCTATTGCTTTTCCTTTTTGGTAAGCGTCAATTTCAGAATCGTTAAAGTTCAGCGTCCTGGTGTAAAGCATCGGCAATAACGTAACGTTACCGGCTGCCGCCGCATCCAAAAGTGGTTGCAAAATTTTAGGCACCGTACAAGTACCATCGCTTGTAGTTAACAGGCCGATGCGGTAAATGCCCATTCCCAGTTTTTTGATCAGGTTAATTTGATCGGACGCTGATACACCTAAATAAGCCGCGTCGCCCGTTGGGTGGCCGGTTACACCTAATATAAAAGGAGCTGATAGCGTTGAAGAGACCTGATCAGAAGTGGTCTCTAGTGTGTTAGGTGCCAGCCTTGCAGATGATTCCGGTGCTGTGCCTTCAAGAATCGAATCTTTTTTACACGATCCGAGTGATAAACTAACAGCACATACCAGTGCCATTAAACTTTTTTGGTAGTTTTTAAACATGTTTTGGGGTGTTATTTAGTAAATAGATTGACGGTTTGTACGGAGAAGTTAACTCGAAGGTTCTATTGTTTTCTAATTTTGACACAAAAAGCGGACAATTACTGTATTTATTTCACACACAACGACCACTAATCCGTACATGGTTAAAAGTTGTACTTATAAAGAAAATATGCTTGGATTAGAAAGGCTGTAACCGCGCAAACAATTTATTAACCCATTGTAAATAACTTGATCAAACGAACAACCGTAGGGTGTAATCATCCGTATTGGCTTTAAAGTTGCTCACGAACGGAATATAAAAAGAGTATGGAAAAACATTACGGTCAGATTGTGGAATATATTGTGAGAAAGAATGGCTATAGCATTACAGGTTTAGCGGCAGGGTTGGATGTAAACAGAAGAACTATTTACAACTACTTCCAAAACAAAAATGTGAAGTATGACGTGATTTACAAGATCGGGCTGATTGTTCGCCATGATTTTTCAAAAGATTTCCCTGAATTATTTACCAGTGACCAATTCGATATCACCCAGCGCCCAAGGGCTGCAGCTGAGGTTAATGCTGTTGTTAAAGTTAATGCTGATGATAGTTACTGGCAGGATAAGTATATCCAACTGCTTGAAGCCTATAATTCAGCCTTAAGTGAACGCATTGCAAAAAATGAAGAACAATTCTCAATTGTTAATTCTTGAGCTGCAATCGTACATGGTAGCTCGCAAAGAGGAAGACCGCAATTTGGCAGCTACGTGTAGTTGAATTATACGGAGCTGACTGCTTGCCTGTCTATTACCTGGTAAACGTCTTCCCACATTTGAGCGGACCTTTGTTTTTGGATTTTGCTGTTTTGCAACAACATTACCGATAACTGTTGGCGGTAGGCATCTTCCGCCAAATTAGTTAACAGGATGTCTGTATTTTCGTAGTTGCTGAGGTCTTTTATCAGGCCATGTTCAAAATCATATTCTTTTAGAAGCATGGCATACTTGTGCGACCAACTTGTTGTAACGCATGGCACGCCCTGGCTTAAAGCGCTTACAACTCCATGAAAACGGGAACAAATGATAAATTTAGCGGTGGATATAATTGCTTTAATTTCGAGTGGGTCTTCTTTAATAATAATATCCAAAGGCGTTTCCAATCGGGCGTTAACATCTTGAGCAAGTTGCTGGTCTTTTTTGCCCTCGTGTATTAAAAAATAGGGTTTCAAGCCAAGGCTGATCGTTTTAGTTATGGCATGTTTTATAAAGTTGATATATACATCCTGCTTTGTGCTGTTACTCTCCACCATTTTATAGTTTGGTATAATAGCCACCTGGTATTTTTCAGTGTCAAATCCCGCAGGCAGCTTCCCGTTTATCAGATTCGTGAAATCTGCCGATTGTTTGATATTGGGGAGTGCTGCAACCCCCCTTAAATGTTGGTAAGATTCCTCTTCCCGGGCAAATATAAGGTCGGCGTTGAATATGATTTTCGACATAACGCTCTTAAGCTTTTCGGATTCAAAAGGGC
>CAXTDG010000646.1:0-2921 GCA_964242675.1 uncultured Chitinophagaceae bacterium | reverse complement strand
ATTAAACAATTTGCCCTTTTGGTTCCAAAATTTCTAACGAAATTTCATAAACTTTTGATGCCATTGAATTGTTTGGTATTTATATTTGATAACATTGAAAAATCGCTACGAAATGGCTGCTAAACCAAATCTTGATAAACTAGACTTCCAGATCATTCATGAAATGATGGAAACGGCTGAAATATCGTATGCCGATCTTGGGAAAAAACTTTTTGTAAGCGGTGGTACTATCCATGTACGCATCAAAAAGCTACAGGAAATGGGTATTGTAAAAGGCAACCGCATGGCTGTTGATATAAAACAGCTGGGCTACGATGTCATTGCTTTTGTAGGTATTTACCTGGAAAAAAGCAGCTTATACGATACCGTTGCTAAAGACCTGAAGAAAATTCCGGAGGTAGTAAGGCTGAACTATACTACAGGCAACTACAGCATGTTTGCTGAAATTGTATGTAAAGACATCAATCAGCTAAGATTTGTGTTGCACGATACCCTGCAAAAAATAAAAGGCATTGAGCGTACGGAAACGCTTATTTCCTTAGAAGAAAGTTTTGTAAGGAATGTTCAGGTGGCACAAGCTGATGGCGATGTCCGGGAGTTGTAAGCACCAGTTTTTATCATGAAAAAATTTTTGCCTGCGATCCTATTTTATACTTTTTCCTTATTGCTCCTGTTTCTGTTAGAAAAATGGGAGCCAAGCGGCCCGTGTACACCGGGGCTTGGTATGCTAGCATTTTTCTTTCTTTTTATTCCTGTAAGTGCTGGCCTGTGCCTTTATAATATTTGTACGGCTTACAAGCATAAACCAAGACTGCAAATTGCTGCATTGCATGCTGTTGTTTTATTCGCTATCGTGATGGGGCTTTGGTAATTGAAAAGGCAATAATTGACAAAGCCACACCATAAGTTGTGGCTTTTTTCTTACAGATATTTATCAGTTTGTGTTAACCAGTCAATCAGTAAATATCACCTCAAGCCAGCAACTGGTACACCAGCAAACTCATTAGGTAAGCCAGCCCGGTCATGTACACCAGTTGAATAATGGGCCATTTCAGGGAACGGGTTTCCCGGTAGGTAATAGCCAGCGTACTCATACACTGCATGGCCAGCAGGTAAAACACCATGAGCGATAAACCGGAAGCCAGCGTGTACACTTTACTACCATCCGGGCGGCGGGCAGCCTGCATTTTTTGCCTAAGGGTTCGGTCATCGCTATCATCATCGCCTACACTGTATAGGGTAGCCATGGTACCTACGAATACTTCCCTTGCAGCAAACGAAGTTACCAATGCGATGCCTATTTTCCAGTCGTAGCCCAGCGGCCGGATGGCTGGTTCAATGGCATGCCCTATGATTCCTGCATAGCTATTTTCCAGCTTTTCGGTGCCTCGCTGCTTTTTTAGTTCAACGGCCTGGGTTGGTTGTTGTGTTGTTAGTTGGGCATATTTACTTTCCACCGCCTGCATTTTATTAGGTGGTCCATAACTGCTCAATCCCCAAAGGATAAGGCTGATAACCATAATTACTTTACCAGCATCTACTACAAAAATTTTGGCTTTCTCCACCATCGTTACCCCTACGTTTTTCCAGCGGGGTGCCCGGTACACCGGCAGTTCCAGTATAAAAAAGCTTTTCTCTTTAATATTGATAAACCACTTGGCTACATAAGAAACAATGAGTGCCATCACAAATCCGCTGAAGTACAAGGCCATCATTACCAGACCCTGTAGCCCTAAAATACCCAGAAAATAAGTGCGGGGAATAACCAACCCGATGAGTATGGTAAAAACCGGCAGCCGGGCACTGCAACTCATCAGCGGTGTGATGAGAATGGTTAGCAGCCGTTCTTTCCGATTCTCAATATTGCGGGCACTCATGATGGCGGGTACAGCACAGGCAAAGCCACTAATCATGGGCATTACACTCTTACCATTAAGGCCCACTTTCCGCATTAGCCTGTCGGTAAGAAAGCTGATGCGGGCCATATAACCGGTATCTTCCAGCAGGGTTATTAGCCCAAATAGAATCATAATCTGCGGCACAAAAACCAATATGCCGCTCAATCCGGCCAGTACTCCGTTAATTAATAAATCGCTCCACCAGGCTTCCGGCAATCGGGCCGATAAAAAACTCCCCAACTGGCTGAACGTCCACTCAATGCCATCCATGGGAAACTGCGCCAGCCAGAAAATACTTTGAAACAACAGGAACAAAACGCCCAGCATGATAGCATAGCCCCAGCGGCGACTCAGCAGGATATTATCCAGCTTTTCCGTCATCAGGCTTTTCTGCAATGGGTCAGCTTCCACCACGGTACCCTGCATTATTTGTCGGATGCGTTGGTAGCGATGTAATATTTCTTCTGCTTGCGTTTTAGTAGGGTTAAAAGCATACTGCTTTTCAATGTCTTCTATTTGCGGCTGTACCGCTTCTTCCAGCGTAAAATGCTCATGATTGATGAGGTAATGAATGGCCTTATAATCTCCGATAGCTGGCACCAGTTCCTGCAATGCTTCTATAGGGTTGGGGGCCAATGCTTTTACATCTATAAAATAACGTGGCGGCGTTTTATATTGATTACGAGCTGTTTGCTCCAGTGCTTTTTTCAGTTGCGGTATGCCCTTATTTTTCCGGGGATTAATAGGTACAACCGGCACCCCTAATTCCCTTTCCAGCCCGGCTACATCTATTTCGGTTCCTTTTTTTGCCGCAAGGTCCATCATGCTTAGGGCTACTACCACTGGTATTTTCAAATCAATGATCTGGGAGCAAAACAGCAGATTGCGTTTTAGGTTGCTGGCATCAGCCACCAGCAGCACCATATCTGGCAGTATCTCGTCTTGCTGAAGCAATACTTTATAGGCCACCCATTCGTCGGCTCGTTTGGGGTATAGGCTGTAAGTTCCCGGCAGTTCTATCAG
>CAXTDG010000645.1:0-2924 GCA_964242675.1 uncultured Chitinophagaceae bacterium | reverse complement strand
ACACTGGGAAGCCAAAACATTGGAAGAAATAACGGATGAGCAACTGCTGCGTACGTATGAAGTAAACCTGTTTTCTCATTTCCGTGTTACCAGGGAAGCGTTGCCCCACCTGAAAGAAGGCAGCGCTATTATTTGTACCACTTCAGTAACGGCCTACCGTGGCAGTAAAGAATTGATTGATTACGCCAGTACCAAATCGGCCATTGTGGGCTTCATCCGCAGCCTGGCGCAAAACTTAGTAGAGAAAAAAATACGGGTAAACGGCGTAGCCCCCGGCCCTATTTGGACGCCCTTAATTGTAAGCAGCCTGGAGCCTGAGAAAGTAGCCACTTTTGGCAGCGATGTACCTATGAAACGGGTAGGCCAGCCGGTTGAATTAGCCCCTGCTTACTTGTATTTAGCCTGCGATGATTCATCGTACGTAACGGGGCAGGTGATTCATGTAAATGGCGGCGAGATAGTGAATGGGTGATTGAGGTTTGAAGTTTAAGGTTCAAAGTTTAAAGTTCTGAATTTTGACTAATCATAATATATCGCTGCTTAATACTGTTCAAACTCTCCTTAACTAAATTATCCATTTAAACAATAGACCCAAATTATCGTTTTCGTTTATTCTGATAGGCAGATATATATCAGCAATTTCCGGTTCGCACAACTTTAAACCTTGAACTTTAAACTTTCCCCCATGCCTGAAGAAGACGTTCCCCAGCTATCTCAAAAGAAAATAAAGTCCATTATAGCCGACCCGGTAAAAACGGCGGAAGCAGTGAACCTGGTGTACGTAAGCGATACACAGCCGGGCATTACCCGTAAAAAAAAGGGAGAAAAGTTTGCATTTCTTCTTGGTGAAAAAGAAGTGAAAGATGAAGAAACACTCAGCCGTATAAAGAAATTAGTGATTCCGCCAGCCTGGGAAAATGTATGGGTTTGTAAGTTGGACAACGGGCATTTACAAGCTACTGGTATAGATGTGCTAAAGCGAAAACAGTACCGCTACCATGCACACTGGAATCTGTTGCGCAATCAAACCAAGTTTTTTCACATGATGGAATTTGGCAAAGTGCTGCCTGCCATACGCCTGCAAATGGAAAAAGACCTGGCCTTACCCGGCCTGCCACAGCAAAAAGTGCTGGCAGCCATTGTAAGCCTGATGGAACGTACCAACATACGGGTAGGAAATAACCTTTACGAAAAACTGTACGGCTCCTTTGGCCTCACTACTTTAAAAGACAAGCACGTAGCCATCAACGGAGCAAGTCTCAACTTTAGTTTTAAAGGGAAAAAAGGCGTGTACCACGATATTAATATACGCAGCAAAAGGCTGTCGAAAATTGTAAAACAGTGCCAGGATATTCCGGGTAAGGAACTGTTTCAATATATCAACGAAGATGGTACCCGCCACTGTGTGGATAGCGGTATGGTGAATAATTATATTCATGAAATAAGCGGCGGCCATTTTACGGCAAAAGATTTTAGAACCTGGGCCGGAACGGTACATGCTTTGATGGCTTTTAAAGAACTGGAATTTGTAGAAGACCTAACCGCTACACAATCGAAAAAGAATGTAGTAGAAGTGCTGGATAAAGTAGCCAAAAACTTAGGCAACACCCGCACCGTTTGCAAAAAATATTATGTGCATCCACTCATTATAGAGTTATACGAAAAGCAATCGCTGACAAAGTATTTTAAGCAACTGGAAAAAATGGAAAAGGATGATGACAAGGCTGGCCTTACACCCGAAGAGCAATTGATTATGAAAATTCTGGAACAAGCTTAATAGACCGTAAGACCGAAAGTCGGGAAGACCGAAAGTCAGGAAGAACCTAAGTCGGAAAGTCCAAAAGTAAAATCAACAGTTTTGAATCATTCACGATTGACGATTCACGACTGTATCACAATAATATTCCCTACCATGAAAGCAATCTGGACAGGTACCATTGGCTTCGGCCTGGTAAATATTCCCATTAAGCTATACAGCGCTACAAAGGCCAGCGAACTGGATCTGGACATGCTGGATAAAGGAGATAAGAGCAACATCAAATTACAGCGAATTAATGAAAAGACCGGTGAAGAAGTGTCCTGGGAGGATTGTGTGGACGTCTATAAACTGGATGGGCAATACATAGTGCTGAGCGAAAAAGATTTTAAAGATGCCAGTCCTAAAAAAAGCAAAACCATTGAGATAACCCGGTTTGTAAATGTTTCGGAAATAGATAGCATTTACTACGAAAACTTCTACTACCTGGAGCCGGAAGAAACCGGTATAAAAGCATACGCACTGCTACGGGAGGCCCTGCAGCAAACCGCTAAAGCAGGCATCGCCTCCTTTGTATTCCGCAACCGGGAAACCTTAGTGGTACTGCGTTTATATGAAGATATCCTTATCCTGAACCGCATCCGCTATCCCGAAGAAATACGGGCAGCGGAGGGATTTCATTTACCCTCCAAAAAAGAAGTAACTGCCGAAGAAGTAGGCATGGCGGTGAAACTTATCGATCACCTCAGCGGTCCCTTCGACATTAGCCAATATAAAGATACTTACTCCGATGCCCTGATGAAAGTAATTGAAGCCAAAGCCCGTGGCGAAAAAGTAAAAGTGCCACACATGCGGGTAGTGCACTCCAAAGCCACCGACCTGATGAGCCAGTTGAAAGCCAGCCTGGCAAAACAAAAAAAGGCATCATGATTTTTTCTGTAGGAACACGCCTAACGGCGTGTTCTGCATTACGGGAATGCCTGATGTTGATTTGCGAAATTCTAAAACCACTACAACAGCGTTTTACAGTTACTTTATAGGTTCAATCATTCATCTAATTTAGAACACGCCGTTAGGCGTGTTCCTACAGAAAACATGGCTTACAAACTCCGCAAACAATATCGCCTGTATGGTTATGATTACTCCCTGAATGGTGCTTATTTCATCC
>CAXTDG010000644.1:0-2933 GCA_964242675.1 uncultured Chitinophagaceae bacterium | reverse complement strand
GCCCTGAGATTAATTGAAAAGCACCTGGATATTTTTATTTGAAAATACCATAACCATTTAGCGAATAAAAGTGATGGATGGAATAAATATGAGCTATAAAATAAACAACCAGCCACAACGATATACTATTTAATAAAACAACAATGGCCTGATAATCTTATCAGGCCATTGTTGTTTATTGATTAATACTCTTTTACTGTTTCAGGAAGCTGCTGGTGAACTTACCATTTGCACTGTTTAAAATGCAATTGTAATTTCCTCTTTGTATGTTGGCTGGCAGTTCTATTTGTAAAGTATTGCCCGAACCGTCGTACTGAATAGCTTTTGCAAATACTAATTGGCCAGAAGCACTGTATACATTTACATCGTACCGGCCCTTTTCCAACTTAGCCATTTTGATATTTAGCGTTTGCATTACCGGGTTAGGGAAGATAGTAAAGCCCTGGCCTTTTACACCAATGGAAAGCTGTACAATTTTGCTATAAGTAACTACGCCTTGCAGGTCTGTTGTTTTAAGACGATAGTAATTAGTACCAGTAAGGTTCGCATCTTCTACAGTGTAGCTTTGTACAGCAGTAGTATGCCTAGCAGCAACAGATTGTAAGGCACTAAAATTTCTTCCATCGCTTGATTTTTCAATTTCATACTTGCTTATTTCTCTGTCGTTGGCTACCTGCCAGCTTAACTTGCCTTTGCTATCAACTACGCTACCAGTAAAGGAAAGTAATTGTACTGGCAAAATAGGATTCGGATAAGTAAAAAAAGAAGCAGCGGTAATAGTATTATAACCGGGATTAACAATTGCACTTGCAATACCATATCCCTCGTTGGAACGAAAAACGTCATATCCACTGTTTAGATATGTTCCGATAAATTTAAAAGTGAAAGGTGAAGCCGAACTGATATTAGTTTTTATAAAGCTAAAACTATAGGAAGTGTTGTTGGTATTATTGTCTGGTGAAAGTGAGTTTTGTTCTACAAAAAGATGCCCTCCACCGTTGACTAAGGTAAAAAGGTATGCGTAACTGTTGTTAGATGGGTTAACGACTATTGCATAGTCGGCAGCAAAGTTGTTTGGGAAGTCTAAGACAGAGCGTTTTCTTATGCCATTTCCCGGCGAACTTTCGTAACTAAGACCAGAGATTGCCGTTCTGGAAGGGTCACCAGCATCAGTAAAACCACTGGTAGTGGTATAGCCGTTTGCTAAGGCATCAATATAAATGACAAAAGCGTCATTAAAGTTACCGGTACCCTTCACCAGATTAAAGTAAACTCGTGTAGCATCTTCGCTAATGGTAAGAGAAGACTGGCCAATAGCACCCCCAAAACCGGTGCCTCTGTTACCCAAATACTGCGATTGTGCTGTTGCAGCTAAAGACACACTAAAAGCAAGAACAAGTGTAAAAATTCTTTTCATAAATAAAATTTTAGTTAGGTCAGCTATCTATCAAAACCAGTGCTAAAAAGAAAGATTTAAAAAAATTCATAATGAAAATAAACAACAAAAAAAAACCGATTTCAGCTTATATAAATCGGCTTTTGTTTAAGAGAAAAAGCACAACACTTATAATTGTTTCAACATCATATTAATAGGCATATCTGGCTCGCCTACAGAAAGCACATTGCTAAGTCCGTTTTCGTACCCACCTGAACTACCAGCGGGTAAAAAATACACACCACTCATTTGTGGCGCAAATGGCCCTTTATACGATTCGCCAAACAGCACTTGCCGTGTTGCACCATCAACAACAGCACTACCTGTAATGCGGTAACTACACTGCGGTACATCGTACCAGTAATAATTGGTTTCATTGCCCACCGTGAAACTTTTGGTAATGACTTGTGCAGCCGATCCATCCAGCAGCGTAGCACCATCCTCCGGCGTAAGCGTTATCGTTAATTTGGTACTTTTAGGCATATAGGTTATTTCGTGGTTAGGGGCGCTGTAAGTAGAGAAACGCATCATACCGCCCCAATAGCCGGAAGGATTTTTCTCCGACCGCTGACGGTCTGTAATTTTTCCTTTCAACCGCCACACAAAGTCTTTAGTTATGGCTCCGGAAGCACTCGGCTGAAAAGCACCAAAATCGGCAGGTGAAGGCATGTCCATTCGTAAGTGATAAGTGTGGTCATTTAAGTCTACATCGTGCCAGGTATAAATGTTCCAGCCACCAAATTTCAGCTTCGGAAGTTTGTAATAACCGTTGGCATCTGTGTACACCTCCGAATGGCTATCAAACACATTATTTTCGGCCCGTACCAGCGCCCCGGCTATTGGTTTGCCTTGTGCATCAGTCACCCGGCCTACCACCGTTTCCGGCTCGTTCGATTTTCCCGTTTTATCGTCAAAAGCATCAGCTTTCGATTCGCTGCAACTACAGGCAACACTTAAAATCAGTGCCACCAAAAGGGTTGACTTTATCATTTTTTGAAACATGTTTTAGAATTGGTTGGTTAATAGTTTTTGATGCTGCAAAACTATTTTTCGCTCCACGCTGCTGCTATCGCATAAGTATGTGTAATTGCTGTTTCACTAATTCAAAAACAAGTAGCTAATCCCATATTTTTCAATTACTGCTTTTAAGTCTTTCTAAGATTTTGCCAATGGAACTTTGTGGGGTTTCACCGTTATTTTTACTTCATGAGAGGTTTTCTCTTTTCTGTTTTATTGCTTTCCTGCTTTTTTATCCAAGCCCAATCTGATAGCTTTTACTTACTAAAGCCCGACCGGGTTTTTGATGGGGAAACAATGCATACCGGTTGGATAGTTTTGGTAAAAGGAACTACGATTGAAGCAGTAGGTGGGATGACTTTTAACCTACCCGCCACCACCCGTGTATTTGAATTACCCGGCACCACTTTGCTACCTGGTTTGATAGAAGGCCACTCACATCTTTTTTTGCACCCGTACAACGAAACGCCCTGGAATGACC
>CAXTDG010000643.1:0-2942 GCA_964242675.1 uncultured Chitinophagaceae bacterium | reverse complement strand
GTGCACGGCAGCGCAAGAGCAGGCATTATAACCACCGACCAGGGCGAAAGAGAAACCCCCATTTTTATGCCGGGCGGCACTATTGGTACGGTAAAAGCGGTGACCCAACAACAACTGGTTGCCGATGTGAAAGCCCAGATTATTTTGGGCAATACGTACCATCTTTTCCTTCGTCCGGGGCTAAGTGTAATAGAAGCTGCAGGTGGTCTGCATAAATTCAACGGCTGGCAAAAACCCATTCTTACCGATAGTGGTGGCTTCCAGGTTTTTAGCCTGGCTACACAGCGAAAGATTACGGAAGAGGGCGTAGTTTTTCGTAGCCATATTGATGGTAGCAAGCACCTCTTTACCCCGGAAAATGTAATGGATACGCAACGCATTATTGGGGCGGATATTATTATGGCTTTTGATGAATGCCCGCCGGGGCAAAGCGAATACAATTATGCTAAAACCAGCATGGAACTCACCCATCGCTGGCTGGATCGGTGCTTTGCACGGTTTAATAATACAGAAGATAAGTACGGCTACATGCAAAACCTTTTCCCCATTGTGCAGGGCGGCACCCACCGGGAGCTTCGACAAGCCAGTTGCGAATATGCTGCTAGCAAAGAAGCTACTGGTAATGCCATTGGTGGCTTAAGCGTAGGCGAGCCGGAAGAAAAAATGTATGAAATAGCAGCCTTGTGCTGCGAACATTTACCTACCCAAAAGCCCCGTTACCTGATGGGCGTGGGTACGCCTTGGAATATTCTGGAAAACATAGCCCTGGGCGTAGATATGTTCGACTGTGTAATGCCTACCCGCAATGGCCGCAATGCACAACTATTTACCAGCAAAGGCATCATTAATATTGATAATAAAAAATGGGAAAAAGACTTCTCTCCTATTGACGATGGCATAGCCTGCGAAGTGAGTAATTTTTACAATAAAGCTTACCTGCGCCACCTGTTTAAAGCAAGTGAAATATTGGCATTACAAATTGCCAGCATTCACAACCTGGCATTTTACCTGCATTTGGTTACTGAGGCTCGCAAGCACATTATAGCAGGCGATTTTGTAAGCTGGAAAAAAGAGCAAGTTGAAATATTAAAGCAGCGGTTATAAAAGGAATGATGGTTCAAGAACGCTACCTATAAGTCGGCATTACTTTTTATTCACCTTCTGCTTTTTCTTAGCGTCATCCATAATTATTTGAAAAGGCCCATACTTGTGTTGTTTTTCGGAGAAATGGTCTTTATAAGGCGCAAATGGATAATCGAACGGCTTCCTGGAAATATCCGGCCAGTCGTTAGCAAATTGCTTTGTGTTTCGAGGCTGTGAATTAATAAAAGCAGCAATGTCCCAGGCCTGCTCGTCCGTTAGTTGCGGGGCTTCGTAAGTGGCGCCAAAAGGCATATTGTTTTTAATAAATCCTGCCAGCTTACTGATCTTAAAAATGCCGGCACTTACATTGTAGCTATGTGGGCCCCACAATGGCGGATAGGTGTAAGAAATACCATTTGCAGCCAGCAAACCCTCGCCCCCATTTCCGTGGCAGGAAGTACATTTTTCGTGGTACAGCACATTGCCCCTTTCCGGGCTAGCCGCTCTTGATAGCAGCGCTAATTGCTGAGTACCTTTTGCAGCAGCTTCAGCTATATTATCTGCTTCTTTCCCAACCGATTTTATATAGGCCACCATCGCCTGCATTTCCCGGCTGGCAGTATCCAGTTTCGTTCCGTTCAGGCTGCGTTCCATGCAGTCATTTACTTTGTGTACAATGGTTTCTGCACTACCGCTACGGGGGCTAAATTTAGGATAGTTAGTCGCTACCGTAAAATAGCTGTTGGCATACAATCGCTGCCCGGCATCCAAGTGGCAGTTCTGGCAATTCATACCGTTCGTTAGCGGGGCTACGCTGCCTTTGGGGCCTAAGTAATAAGCTGTGTTTGCAATCAATGCTTTGCCATACGTAAGCAATTCTTTTTGTTGTTCAGCTGCTTCCGTGTTTTCTTTATCATCATTACTAGCAACCAACTTACCAGAGGTGGTAGTGCAGGAAATAAGTACTACTGATACAAAAAGCAGCAGACAACCGGCTAGCCAGTATAATGAAGAATTTGTTTTTATTGCAGGCATAGTGCGTTGCTTGGTTATTGTAACAAGTGTATTAGTTCAATCGCCTAAAAATATAGCCTTTCAACTGGTAATCGGTAATAACGGTTTGAGCAGACAGCGCCACTTTTACCCAAGAAAAAAGTTGTGGCTTTTCTATGCTCATAAAATTCATCGCTTGTCCGCAGGCAATGAATTTTACGCCAGCGCCCCGTAGTTCATTAAAAAGCGAATCGTTGGGATTTTTTATTTTATAGTTTTTCTTATAAAGAGAATCTGTATAAAATGATTTCAACACGCCACCGTGTGCCACTACTATATCCAAATTCTTTTTTGGCACACCGGCCGCTACGTGCAGGTTTATTTGTCGCCCTACTTCGGCCAGGGCACCGTTTATCTCTTTTGCTGCTGCAGTGTCTTTTATACCCGTCGTTATTTCCATTAGTATTTTATACCGTTGGGCTGCATCCGGCTTTTCATCAATATCACTTACCGTTATTACGCCCGACCATTTGCTGGTTTTAATGAGTGGATAAGTGGTTTTTGCCAGCAAAGCATTATCAATTGAATCTTCATAAGCGGCAGTTTTGGCCTTCGCCAGGCTATCGGCTACATGCAGGCTGTCTTTAGCAGCCATTTGTGCTTTTGAAAAAGTGGCAAAGCAAATAAGCGAAAAAAGGAGCAGTAGTTTCATTATTTAGTTTTGGGAGTAAGGACATACAAACCGGGTTTTGCAAGCCAGCCAAAAGGCTACAGAAAAAGTCGGAATAAATGGGTACGAAGTAACAAGCTGTGTTGAGAAAAAGCCAACATGAGTAAGCATCGGCCGGTTTTGAATGGGTAAAAAC
>CAXTDG010000642.1:0-2944 GCA_964242675.1 uncultured Chitinophagaceae bacterium | reverse complement strand
GCGTTGACAAATATGATCCGGGTAATCCTTAAATAAAAGCAATGCTGCTACCGATATGATAGGTATTAAAATGCAAGGCATTAGATAAAATATGAATCTGCAATCCGGATTTTAAGTGTCTATTAAAACTGATGCCTCCTGTTTATAGTAGATGCAATTGAAATAAGCTAAGTAAGTGGAAAGCCGATTCGAAACCATTTATCTGATGCCCTGCATTTTTGAGTATCTTACATTTTAATAGGTATAATTATATGATTAAAAAAACGGGGCTGCTTCCTGCGCTAATAATTGTTTTAATTGCTTTTTCCTGCAAAAAAGAAATGCAGCTAATGCAGCCTGTTGTGCCAATTGATTCAGCGGCATCTTACAAAATAATTATTACCGGAACATGGAAAGCACCTAATCATACAATTCCTGCCGGTAATCATTTTACCCAGTTTACAGGTATAGTACACAGTAGTGCAATGCACCTTTTTCAAGTAGGAACATTGGCCAGCAAAGGGATAGAAGCCGTGGCGGAAGATGGCAATATTGCACCGCTGCAAAACGAGATTGACAGTTATATTGCTGGTGGAAAAGCGTTCAGTAAATTTATTGTTTCGCTACCCAATATTACGGGTGCCGACTCTGCCATTATCCACCTGAATTCTAAAAATGCTTTTGTCAGTTTTGCCTCTATGATAGCACCTTCCCCCGATTGGTTTGCAGGCTTGGATAGCTATAATTTAATAGAGAAAACTCCCTGGATAAAAGATGTAACAATAACCGTAGCAGGCTATGATGCCGGAACGGAAGAGGGCGATGTTTTTGGGTACAATAATCCTGAAACAATGCCGCAGCAAAAAGTAAGTTATTTAACTCCTGCAAATGCCAGTGTAATTGCAAATAACAATGCAGTAATTGCACCTTTCGTTACAGTTCGTTTTGTAAAGCAGTAACCATTTATCAATAGTTGGTAGATAGACTAAAGGCGGGATATATTATCTAAATTGGATTCGGCTTTTTAGCAAATCGAAAAGGCGAAAATTGAATAATAGCAGCTTATGAAACTGCATTTTGAAGATAAAAATACGAATGGAAAGTTTACAGTATTAATCAGAGAAGACTCACTCAAAGGGGCGGGAATAGTTGACTGCCATAAGCAAACAACTAATTCAATTGTATGCAATACGCATGAAGACCAGACAGTGGTAATTGATGAGATCCCATACATATTGCCTGCTAATTCCATACTGCCATTAGTAGCCAATCAGCATTTTGTATTCGAAAAGCCGGAACACCTGATTGCCTGGCAGTTTAACCGTGATTTTTACTGCATTGCCGATCATGATTCCGAAGTTGGCTGTGTAGGATTTCTCTTTTATGGAATTAATCATCCTTTTTTTGTAAAACTGTCTCCTGCAGAAATAGAAAACATTTCGCTGATAGAAAGACTTTGTGTGGAGGACATGGAAATTAAAGACAATATGCAGGGCGAAATGCTTAGAACGCTATTAAAACGGCTGATCATAAACGTAACGAGAATTGCCAAAAAGCAAACGGAAAACTATGAGCGTTTTACCGATGAAAAAATGGACATTGTTCGCATGTTCAATTTACTGCTGGAAGGTAATTTTAGAAAGGAACATGAAGTACAGTTTTATGCAAACGCATTGAATAAATCGCCTAAAACACTGGCAAATCTGTTTGCCATTTTTAATTATCCTGCCCCTTCAAAACTTATCCAGACCCGGCTGATAATGGAAGCCAAACGCTACCTGCATTATACTGACATCTCCGCCAAAGAAATTGCTTACGCACTTGGCTTTGTAAGCCCCGCCCATTTTAGCCGGTTCTTTAAACAAAATACCGGTAACAATATTTCTATGTTTCGAAGCCACGAACAGGAATAAAATAATAGTTCTGGATGAAACATTCATACAATACCATCATCCCATTTTTATCTTTTCTTCATCCAGATCTATCTGGTAGAGTTGTTGACGAATCAACTCTTCGTCTATGTTCACGTCCTTGTTTTTTTCTAAGAGAAAGGTACGCTGCTTTTCCAGCATTTGTATATAAATGGCTTTTGTATCCTTCGTCATCCATTCATTATTGCCATCCTTCATTTTATCTTCCCAGTGGCGCAGTAGTTTTTCCAAGCCTGCATGGCCTTCGGGGTCTTTTGCATAAATGTCTTTCAAAAATTCATAAGACTCCTGGCGAAGTCCTTTTCTCAACTGGTTCGCATCTTCCCCTTTTGGCTCCATTGCATTAAATTCAAACAACTTGCTTCGGTTAATGAAATAAGGCAACGTTAACCCCTGCAGCAGCAGTGTGAGTAGTATGACCATGAAAGTGATGAAGAGGATAATGTTGCGATGCGGTATAGCCTTCCCCTCATACACAACTGGTATAGACAGTGCGGCTGCCAACGATACTACACCCCGCATACCGGTCCAGCCCAATAGCATCGGCATCATCCAGCGTCTTCGGTTGCTACTAAAGCGTGGTACCACACTGGGCCTGAAAATATAGGTTGCTAATAAAGCAATGTAGGAGCTAACGATTCTGGTAACAATTAAGATCAGTGTTACCAGTGCTCCATAACCAATAGCGGTAGGTAATGGCGTACCATCTGCTTTTAGTCCGGCTACAATTTCAGACAGATCGAGGCCAATGATGAAGAACACAAGCCCATTGAGGATAAACACGAAGCTGTCCCAAACATTAGAAGTTTTGATACGGCTGCTGCTGTTCAAAAATAATAAACGGTGCGTAGACATATAGATGCCACCGCATACCACGGCCATTACGCCAGAGGCATTTGCCTGTTCTGTTACCCAGTACAAAATATAGGGTTCAATAATGGTAAGCACCGTATCCGACGAAGCATCAGTTGGCAAACGTTTATGAGCCTGCACAAATAGCCAGGCTAGTGCCAGGCCAATAGCTGCACCCCCAA
>CAXTDG010000641.1:0-2975 GCA_964242675.1 uncultured Chitinophagaceae bacterium | reverse complement strand
CCTTGCTGGGTTCTAAGTGGTATGCGGCCCACCCAACCGTACCTAAAGAAGCGGTAGTAGCGGTGCTAAACGGCGACATGATTGGCTACAACAGCCCGGATAGTGCAGCCCTGCTAGGCGTGCAACCGCCACATCGCAACTCTGCCCAACTAGTTGATATTGCCATGGCTGCTAACAATGAAGGCCCCAAGTTTAAGCTGGATACCCTGTGGGATAAAACCACGCATGTGGAAGGCTGGTATTTCCGCAGCGACCACCTGTCGTATGCCCGCCTCGGCTACCCGGCTATTTTTTACACCACACTGCTGCATCCGCTCTACCATACGCCTATGGACGAACCCAAAATCATCAATATCTCCAAGTTGCGCCGCATGAGCGAATGGATGTACCGCACCGGCTGGCAACTGGCCAATATGCCGGGCCGCCCTGCGGTAGATCCGGGTTTTAAGCTGGAGCGATGAAGAAGTCTAAGGTTTAAAGTTCTGCTAATCTGGCTTTGATGGGTTTCTCATCCCGGGTAGCATTCTTTTTACCATTTTCTTTTTGAACCGAGCAGATGAAACTCCGATTGAGCTTTTTGGGCGATGGCACCGTTCAACAGTTATCTATCTATTTAGCTTTTACTGACACGAAGAAGCCACTGGAAAAGTTGGCAGCATGTGGGGCGAACATTCCATCCCGACCTTTCTGAAACAGTCGGATGGCCTTACTAAGCAGCTGCTAAAATCATAAAATTGTCATTATCCTTTTCTGCTTACAATCTGGCCCTATTTTTTATTTGTCAACTTCTCTAATGTCAAAACATTTTTAATCATGACAACTACAAAAACAGAACTTACCTACAAGTTAGGTGGTGAGCTGGAAATAAACCGCCTGGGATATGGTGCTATGCAACTTACCGGCCATGGCGTATTTGGCGAAGTGGCCGATCGGGAAAACGCTATTAAAGTATTGCAAGCAGCCGTTGCCGCAGGTGTCAACTTTATTGATACGGCTGATGCTTACGGGCCACACACCAACGAAGTGCTGATTGCCGATGCATTGCAACCATATCAGCAAGATTTAGTAATTGCTACCAAAGGTGGTTTTAATCGCCCCGGCCCTAATAACTGGGTACCCAATGGTAAGCCGGATTTTATTAAAGAAAACATTGAAGGCAGCCTGAAACGCCTGAAGGTAGACACCATTGACCTGTGGCAACTGCACCGCATTGACCCCAACACACCGGTAGAAGAAACCTTGAAACCAGTGATAGAAGCAGTACAGGCCGGAAAAATTAAGTATGTAGGTTTATCGGAAGTAGATGTAAAACAGATTGAGCAGGTACGCAATATTCTGCCTATCGTTTCTGTACAAAATCTGTACAATCTGGCCGAACGCAAATGGGAAGACGTGCTGGACTACACCGCCGAAAACGGGCTGGCCTTTATCCCTTGGTATCCGCTGGCAAGTGGCCCACAAAAAATGAGCGACAAGCTGGATAAAATTGCTAAAGCACACGACGCCACCATAGCACAGGTAGCCCTGGCCTGGTTGCTAAAACGTTCTGATAATATCCTGCTGATACCAGGTACTAAATCAGTAGATCACCTACAGGAAAACCTACAGGCAGCTGATGTAGAACTAACTGAAGAAGAATTTGATGAACTGCTGACTATCAACAGCTAAAAACAAAATGACAAGAAGTCTTCCTCGTTACCAGCCTGCAAAGCTGGTGATGAGGAAGGCTTCTTTATTGAAACGATGGCTCCTTTCAACCAAATACTGCTATAACTGTATTACATTTTGCAAAGTCTTTATTTCAACTAACCCATTTTAAGCCTTAGCCATATGGACGTACAAATTGATGAAAGCTGGAAGGAGCATCTCAAAAATGAATTTACCAAGCCGTACTTTCTTCAGATCATTACGCACCTGAAAACCGAAAAAGCCGCCGGTAAAACTATTTATCCACCTGGTTCGCAAATTTTTAATGCTTTCAATACTACTCCTTTCGATAAGGTAAAAGTGGTGCTGCTGGGCCAGGATCCGTACCACGGCAAGGGGCAGGCAATGGGTCTCAGTTTTTCGGTACCCGATGGCAAAACGCCACCGCCTTCACTCGTCAATATTTTTAAGGAACTGCACGACGATGTAGGCGTTCCCGTCCCCACCACCGGCAACCTTACGCCTTGGGCCGAACAAGGTGTATTACTTCTCAACGCCGCCCTTACCGTACGGGCTGCTGAGCCTAACAGCCACGCCAATATTGGCTGGCACCAGTTTACTGATACGGTCATCAGTACCATTTCCGAACAGAAAAAAGGCGTTGTTTTTTTGCTATGGGGCAAGTTTGCCGGTGCCAAGCAGGTACTGGTCGACGAAACCCGACATACCGTTCTCAAAGCAGCCCATCCCTCGCCGTACAGCGCCATTCACGGCTTTTTCGGCTGCCGCCATTTCAGCAAAACCAACGATGCCCTGTCCAAATATGGCGAAGACTCGATTGACTGGAAAATATAGAGAAGTCCGAAAGTCGGGAAGACCGCAAGTCCGGAAGATAATACAGTGCTATTTCGACTTTGCTGGTTTTCGCATCACGGGTGAATCGGTTCGGTGTTTTTCTTTTTAGGCCAAGCTATTATCTATCCATTGCGCTTTTACGGCGTTGGCACCGTTCAGGTTTTGTGCTACTATTGGGCTTTACTGACGGGAATGGTATCTGAACCAGGATTTTATGGATTAAATGATTACCAGGATTTTTTAGAACAAGCAACAAGAGCAGATGAAAGGCAATTTGTGGATGGTGTAGTTCAATTGCTTTGGGAACGTCGCACAGAAGAAACCGAACGCAGATATCTATCTTGACAATAAAATTATAGTGGGCTACAAGCCGAAAAGTAAAACATCACACTGATACACTTTGGAGAGGCGCAGGCCAGAAAAAGCCGCCGGAGGCATGGCGTTTTTCTTGAATTTTCTTTGTTTCTTTCTTA
>CAXTDG010000640.1:0-2979 GCA_964242675.1 uncultured Chitinophagaceae bacterium | reverse complement strand
GCGATGAGCTGAATGATAAAATAAGGAGCAGAACGGATATTAATGAAAAAATTCAGTTGCCAATTACCGGCGAAATAGGTCATATCAGGAATACCAAGAATGTAGCAGAATTTCAGAAAAATAAGCTGTTGATAGAAAATCAATTCCAGGTGATTCGTACCAACCTGTTTGCATTGCATAGAAAAAGAGGAAGGAATGTTTTTTTGGTTACTTCTACTACCAGCGGCGAAGGCAAATCATTGGTTAGTTTAAACATGGCAACCGTGTTGGCTAAATCAGGTAAAAAAGTAGCGCTGCTTCAATTTGATCTGCGGAAGTCTGATACGACGATTAGCGAGATGAACAATGAGCGGGGCTTGTCCGATTATTTATCCGGAGAAATAACCGACCTCTCCCAATTATATACTGTTTCAGAAGAGGCGCCAACACTGCATGTTTATTCCTCCGGTCCTGTTTATCAAAATTGTGCAGACTTATTAACGAACGACCAGCTTGCACCTTTGTTTGAAACACTAAAATATCAATACGATTATGTAGTTGTCAACACGGCGCCTGTTGGCTTTGTAGGCGATGCTTTGATATTGGGCGAATACAGCGACGCGGTTATTTACGTGGTGCGCCAGCGCTATACTAATAAAAAGCACCTGCATTTTATAGATGATATTGCCCAAACAGGAAAGCTGAATAATATGTTTTTGGTAGTAAACGATGTGAAGTATGGCTCTAAGTACGATAGTTACGGCTACGGGCAGTATTATACAATGGGACGATACCAACGGAATTAATTACGTTGTCACTTTAATAAATTTAAAAAAGCAATCACGTCATTGCGAGCAACGCGAAGCAATCTGTGGGTTGCAGTAAGATACAACATAGCAATTAGTATTGATTTACAGCATAGCACAGATTGCTTCGCGTTGCTCGCAATGACGAAGCCACTCATAGTAAACTTATTTAAGTAACACTGCATTAATTATAAATAGAAAATCAAGTTTTAGTTTCTAATAAATACGACGAATATGAGTTCCCTTGTCTTGGAAAATACATTTGTTGCAAATGGCGCTTCTAAAGAAAAACAAAGATGGGATTTGGAGGTAAAACCCCACGACCGTTTATTCAACCTGCACCTGAAAGATTTGTGGAATTACCGCGATCTGATCTGGTTGTTTGTAAGGCGCGATTTTGTAGCACAGTATAAACAAACGGTGCTTGGCCCGGTATGGCAATTTATACAACCCATACTTACCACGCTCATGTTTTTGCTGGTGTTTGGTCACTTTGCCAACTTCCCTACCGATGGTATAGCACCCGCTGCTTTTTACATGGCAGGCACAACAGTTTGGACTTATTTTTCTGTTTGTCTTACCAATGTTTCGGGCACGTTTGTAACCAATGCTGCTATTTTTGGTAAAGTATATTTTCCCAGGCTCGTGTTGCCTATTTCCATCGTTATTTCCAACATGGTAAAGTTTGGAATTCAATTCCTGTTGCTGTTGGTAGTGGTCGGCTATTATCATTTCAATGGCTATCCGCTTCACCTTACTTACCGCGTATTTTTTATTCCGTTGTTGTTGATTGAAATGGCTGCTTTAGGACTTGGATTGGGCATCATCATTTCATCCATCACCACAAAATACAGGGACTTTTCGGTCTTACTCACCTTCATTGTGCAGTTGGCAATGTATGCCACGCCGGTAGTGTATCCATTATCTTTTTTACAAAATAAAAGCTACAAATGGCTGGTTGATATTAATCCATTGACTTCTGTTTTGGAGTCTTTCCGGTTGGCTTTATTTAACACCGGTACGGTGGAAACAGGGAGCGTTGTGTATAGCGCTGTATTCACCATCGTTTGTTTATTAGTTGGAGTTGTATTGTTTAACAAGGTGGAAAAAACCTTTATGGATACCGTATAAGCGTTTCAATTTTTGAATAAAATTTAAATACATAATCATGGCTCAAGCCATTCAAATAGAGAACTTATCCAAGCTATATAAATTAGGGCAAGTAGGCACCGGCTCCATAGCGCACGACCTTAACCGGTTCTGGCATAAGGTGCGGGGCAAGGAAGATCCATACTTAATGATTGGTGAAACAAACGACCGTGCAAAAACGGGCAACAGTGAGTACGTATGGTCTTTGAAAGATGTAAGTTTTGAAATAGAAGAAGGCGATGCAGTGGGCATTATCGGGAGGAATGGCGCTGGCAAAAGTACACTGTTGAAAATATTAAGCAGGGTTACCGCGCCTACAAAAGGTTCTTTCAAAGCAAAAGGACGCATTGCTTCTTTGCTTGAAGTAGGAACGGGCTTTCATCCTGAACTCACGGGTAAGGAAAATATCTTTCTCAACGGCGCTATTTTAGGAATGCGCAAGCGGGAAATCGCTTCCAAGTTTGATGAAATTGTGGACTTTGCCGGCGTTGAAAGATACATTGATACGCCTGTAAAAAGATATTCTTCAGGCATGTATGTGCGTCTTGCTTTTGCAGTGGCTGCACACCTTGAATCGGAAATTTTGATAGTGGATGAAGTGCTGGCAGTAGGTGATGCAGAATTTCAAAAAAAATGCCTTGGCAAGATGGGTAAAGTAAGCCGGAGCGAAGGCAGAACGGTGTTGTTTGTAAGCCACAATATGGCTGCTGTAAAACAATTGTGCAGCAAAGGCATTGTACTGAAACATGGCAGCCTTGCCTTTGAAGGTTCGCAAGCCGAAGCAGTTTCTTACTACCAATCGTCGCACGAAACCAATACTTTTTATGAACATGATGGTGTTGTTGAAAAAGCAGTAGGCAACGATGCCATCCGCATATTGAAATTTGAAGTAGAGCCTTTAGCAGGAGATGTGATTTCCATTTCATCCGGCGTAGCTTTCAAGCTTTCTTTTTTCAACTATAAAAAGGATATTAACCTGGGTGTAACCTTCGAGTTGAAGAATAGCGATGATGTTCCTGTGTTTCATGTAGGCACCGCATTGAGT
>CAXTDG010000639.1:0-2992 GCA_964242675.1 uncultured Chitinophagaceae bacterium | reverse complement strand
GCTTTATCCTTTGCTTACGCGGTTAAAAAATGCTGAAATGCTTACTTACCGTTGGGAAGAAAGCAATTCCGGGCCGCCGCGTAAATATTTTTCCTTAACGCCAAAGGGCGAAGCCTTTTACAAAGAGCTGGAAGAAAAAACCACCTACCTCGAAGCTGGCTTGCACAAAGCGTTAGAAGGCAAAAACGTTCCGTACGTCATTAACCGCTATGGTTCTATGATCAGCATTCACTTTAGCGAAGTGCCGGTAATTGATTTTGATACTGCAAAGAATGCAAATAATGCTTTGTTCAATCAGTTCTTCCATTTCATGCTGGATGCAGGTATTTACCTGCCGCCTTCTGCTTTTGAAACTTGGTTCCTGAGCAATGCTTTAACCACTGCTGATTTAGATTATACCATTGAAAAAGCGGGTGCGTTTTTTAGCCAACTAAACTGACTTTCCTGATCACTTTACCTTCGCTATAATGATATTGATTGACACACATACGCATCTGTATCTTGATGATTTTGATACTGATCGGGCCGAAATGATGGCACGGGCTGCCGCCGCTGGGGTTGAAGAATTTTATCTTCCTTCTATTGATAGCACGGAAACGGAAAGAATATTTAAAGCAGAAAAAGATAATCTAGGGAAATGTTTTGCCATGATGGGCCTGCACCCCTGCTATGTGAAGGAAAACTGGCAGCAGGAACTGGCACATGTGCAGCATTGGCTACTGCAAAGACCTTTTGCGGCCGTTGGCGAAATTGGCCTCGACCTATATTGGGATGATACTTTTTTCGAGCAACAGCAACAGGCTTTTCACCAGCAAATTGAGTGGGCATTGCAATACCAATTGCCCATCGTTATCCATAGCCGCAACGCAACGGCACAAACTATTGCCGTTTTGCGGCAATATCAATCACAGGGGCTACGGGGTATTTTTCATTGCTTCGGCGGTAGCTATGAGGAGGCAATGCAAATTATAGAAACAGGTTTTTATTTGGGTATAGGTGGCGTGGTTACCTACAAAAAAAGTGGACTGGCCGAAACGTTAGCACAAGTGTCCTTACAGCATCTGGTGCTGGAAACGGATGCACCATACCTAACGCCGGTTCCTTATCGGGGCAAGCGCAACGAAAGCAGCTATCTTACTTATATTGTTGCCAAACTAGCAGAAATTTATAAAGTAAGCGAAACAGAAATTGCAGCTATTACCACCGCTAATGCAAAAGCTGTGTTCAATAAAACAGATCTTAGCTAAATAAATTTCACTTTGTAATTGCTTAGCCAAAATTGAAAGCCCGATGCTGCTTTGCCTTCGCTATATTTTTTTACCCTTTTCCTGTTTTGCAATAGCACTGGCGCAACCGCAATTCAAAGGCGGCAGAGAAAATTTGGGCAAAGAAGTGAATGATGCATTCGACCAGGTGCGGCCTGTGTTTTCAACCGATGGTAGCATCCTGTATTTTAGCCAGGGCAGTGGTAAAAATCTGCAATACGAAATCTGGCGAACGACAGCTGATAGCATTGGACGCATTACGGGTAAACAATCTATAAGGGCATTAACGCCTAATACAAACGTGCCTAAGTATGTGTTGCAATCACAATCGGCTCATCAGTTGACGGTCAATGGTTTTTATGATGTTGAGAACAGCAACCTTCAGTACAGTCGTGGCATTTCTACCATTGATATTTCAAAAGCTGGCGAAGTATTTAATCCGGCTTTGTTTCAAAAACAACACAATCGGGTATTAGATTCTTTGTTCCGCAAGCGGAATATATACCCGGTGTATCATCCATTTAGCCATGCTTGGTACTGGACAGACGATGCCGCTGGCAATAGTGATATTTATGTTTTGCCAGTTGGAAAAAATGCAGAAAATGTTCCCATAAAACTCTCTGCCATTGTCAATTCCCAGTATAATGAAATAACGCCTTGGCTGGATGATGAAGGCCGCTACCTGTACTTTGCCAGCGATCGCCCCGGAGGCTATGGCGAAACCGATATTTGGGTAACGGAACGGCTGGATGCCTCTTTTACCAATTGGAGCAAACCGGTAAATCTTGGGCCAATAGTGAACACCAATAAATCGGAAAGCTATTTCACTATAGATCCTGCCAACGTGTATGCATACGTGGTATCAGATAAATCGGGCTTTGGAAGAAATGATATTTTTCGCATTGCGTTACGCCTGGCTACTGATGAAGCTGCTATGTCACCGCTGCTTATTCCGTCGGATAAGCCAGATACTTCTATACTGTTTCAACCGGAAACACACCGTACCAATAACATTGTTTTTCTGCTGGACATAAGCCATAGCATGGCGGAAAGCCGGAAAATGGTGTTACTGAAAAAAGCTATGTACCGCCTGGCTCAGCAACTGCGCCCTACCGACCGCATTAGTATTGTTACGTTTGGCAGTGGGGTAGAGGTGCTGCTAAATCCGCAATTTGTAAAAAGCAAAGCCGATATTTTTGATGCCATCCAAATGTTATCAGCAAACGGTGGTGCAACCAATATTGGTGCAGGTTTGCGGCAGGCTTATGGTCAGGCAGATCTATCTTTTTTACAAGACGGAAACAACCAAATGCTGTTGGTAACGGATGGTGTTTTTACCCTAAAACCGGCAGATGAGCAATTGGTATTAGAACATGGACAGATTCTACTCACTGCCGTAATTGTGGGCAACGACGAAGCGGTGAGCAAATCAGTTGAGCCACTAGTTGAAAAAGCTCATGGACAACTGCTGCGAATGAAAGATGAGAACATTAGCCTCAACCTTTTACTGCAAAATGTGAGGGCTAATTCCCGCATAAAAAATTAGCCGCATCGTGTAGTGTCAATCCCTATTTTTGCCGCCCCAAATAGAGAGGTGCCCGAGTGGTTGAAGGGGCTCGCCTGGAAAGCGGGTATACTGCAAGGTATCGAGGGTTCGAATCCCTTCCTCTCTGCTGATAGTCAAATTAAATTGCATCAAAAGCCCCTGAATCGTTGATTTTGGGGCT
>CAXTDG010000638.1:0-2993 GCA_964242675.1 uncultured Chitinophagaceae bacterium | reverse complement strand
ATGCTAAGCTGGATATATAACAGAATAATCGAAATAATATTTGAGCCGCTGTAGAAGCGGCTCTTTTTTTGCACTACAGGCAATTTTTCATCTCTTTCACGGTTTATTATACTTTCGCTTTCAATTCCGGTTGCCAGGGAATGCCCTAAACAGTTGCAGCCATCATTACAAAACCTTCAAAAAAATTGTTACAATGGACAAAACCAAAATGATTACAGCCTACTGCCTTAAAACAAAAGAAAAGAACGTTCCTATGGAAAACGCTGTTATTTCTAAAACAGCTAAGGGCGGATATATAGCTAAAGGCGATGATGGTAAAGGCAATAAAATGTCGGCCATTATGAACGAGGAAAAAGCATTGCAGGCCATTAAAGATAAAGTAGCTAAGAAAGATTTCTAATTCAGCTTAGTCACTGGTAATACATTGATAGCAGGCCATTTAGCCTGCTTTTTTTATTGATAAAACTTTCTCATACATCTGGCACTAGGCTGGTAATGTAAAAAATGCTTTTTGCCTGTTGCCCGTTTCCATTTAGCATGTCTACGAATAAGCAACCTGCTATCCTCTGGCACTATGCTTGCTCTGCAAGAAACATGGAAAACAAGTTTGAAGTTGATTATCAGGGCAAATCAGCACCTGTATCCTACCAGAAAAGTACAAAAGAAAACGAATATTTTTTTACAGTAGATCTGCCGGAAGGGACACTAAAGTTGCAATGCAAAAAAGATAACGAAGGCGCTTACAAGTGGCTGGAAGAAGATGATAGTGCTTCTGAAAAAGCAACAGACATAGGTACCAGCATTGAAACCTACCTGATGAAAAACAGCATTACCCTATAGTTTTCCTTTTCAATCAACCATATAATTTTCACTACGTATGAAACTATTAACCACCTTAGCCGGGGGCCTTGTCGGAGCTTATGCTCTTACCTGGCTGCATCAAACTATTAAACAAAAAGATCCTAATGCTCCGCATGTAGATGAGTTGGGTATGGAAGCATTAAGCACCGGTATGGAAGAAATGGGTATAGAACCCCCAACCGGAAAAAAATTGTACAACTGGACCCTCACTGGCGACATTGTAGCCAATACCATGTACTACAGTTTAGCCGGCATTGGTGGGGCCAAAGGCGCACCTACACGGGGTACGTTCTTAGGATTGCTGGGCGGTTTAGGAGCTGTGTATTTACCTGAACAAATGAACCTAAATGAAGAAACTACTGGCCGTACCACCCAAACCAAGTTTGAAACAGTGGGCCTGTATGCCTTCGGCGGTATTGTAGCTGGCTTAACCATGCGTATTTTAGGATTCAACATAGGCAAGGCAGCGAAGCAGGCAAAAAAAGAAGCGAAACAGCTGGCTAAAGAAACAAAGGAAAAAGCTGCTGAGACCACTGCTAAAGTGAAAGACGTAGCCAAAGATGCAAAAGGCAAAGCCAAAGACATAGTAAAAGAGATCAAGAAAAAAGCGGCGTAACAAGCATAATTCAAAGCTATTAGCAACGGCTACCGTAAAAAATTCGGCAGCCGTTTTTTTATAAAGAAGCGTAACGCAAAAGGGTAACTTTTCTACAACTGCCGGAAAGTTATCTTCGCCGCCATTACAGAAAAACGACCGATATGAATAAAGGACCTGTTACCGAGTTTATAACGCATCACTATCGCCACTTCAATGCGGCGGCTTTAATTGATGCTGCTAAAGGCTATGAAACGCACCTGCTGGAGGGCGGCAAAATGCTGGTAAGCTTGGCCGGTGCTATGAGCACTGCCGAACTGGGACTTAGTCTTGCCGAAATGATCCGGCAGGATAAAATAGCCATCATAAGCTGCACGGGTGCCAACCTGGAAGAAGACATTATGAACCTGGTGGCCCACAATAGTTACAAACGGGTGCCTAACTACCGTGACCTAAGCCCGCAGGAAGAATGGGATTTACTTGAAAATCACTACAATCGGGTAACCGATACCTGCATCCCCGAGGAAGAAGCTTTCCGTCGCCTGCAAAAGCATATACATCAGGTTTGGAAAGATGCTGAAGATAAAGGCGAACGCTATTTTCCGCATGAGTACATGTACAAAATGATACTGAGCGGCGACCTGGAACAGTACTACGAAATAGACCCCAAGAATAGCTGGATGGTAGCTGCTGCCGAAAAGAACCTGCCTATTGTAGTACCGGGTTGGGAAGACAGCACCATGGGCAACATCTTCGCCTCATACATCATTAAAGGCGAAATGAAAGCTAGCACCATGAAAAGCGGTATTGAATATATGGTGTGGCTGGCCGATTGGTACCGCCATAATTCCAGCGGTAAAGGCGTAGGCTTCTTCCAGATTGGTGGCGGTATTGCCGGTGATTTTCCCATTTGTGTAGTACCCATGATGTACCAGGATCTGGAATGGCACGACGTTCCGTTCTGGAATTATTTCTGCCAGGTTTCAGATTCTACTACTTCCTACGGTTCCTACTCCGGTGCAGTACCCAACGAAAAAATTACCTGGGGCAAGCTGGATATTCATACGCCTAAGTTCATTGTAGAAAGCGATGCTACGATTGTAGTGCCGCTAATTTTTGCTTATATACTTGGCTGGTAATCACTATACAGATAAAAAACAACAGAAAAGGAGTGAAAGGTGCAAAGAAGAATTATACATCTTGGCGCTTTTTGCTCCTTTTCTTTTTAAACGCATGTCACTACAGGAAAAGGAAAGTGCAATCGGTTACGTGTTTCATCTCAAGTTCCTTATTTTGTGCAGTATTTCAACCAGCCGACTTCTAAAATTGCTCCATGAAAAATAGCTACCGCATTGCTTTTTTATTCATTTCTATTCTGTCCGGTATTTTTTCTTTTGGTCAAAATGCTGCCCAAAAATTTCCCTTCCAAAACCCTATGCTTTCTTTTGAAGAACGGGTGAACGACTTGGTAGGCCGCCTGACACTGGAAGAAAAAGTAGCGCAAATGCTAAACGCCGCACCCGCCATTCCACGTCTT
>CAXTDG010000637.1:0-3008 GCA_964242675.1 uncultured Chitinophagaceae bacterium | reverse complement strand
GTACCGGCCAACGGCTGCAGCTTTTGCTTACTCCTTCGCTGAGCGGCTGGTTTGCCCGGCTCGCCATAGTGCCCTGTAAGCGCTAGCAGGTTTGCCTGTAGCAGGCAGCCGTTGGCGGCAAATTCCTGCAAGGTTTCAAAACTATTGTGCAAATAGTTGTAGCGTTCGGGGTGGGCCATCACTGGTTTATAACCTTTAATAATAAGGTCGAAAATGATCTCCTTAATATTAGGCGGTGCCGATAAAAACCCCATTTCCACCAGTAAATAATTATCGCCAAAAGGTAGCAGCTTGCCCTGCTGCACCAGTTCACTAAACTCCGGGTTAATCATAAACTCAGCGGCAAATTCCAGTTCTACATCCAGTTCCGCTTCCGCCACCGCCGTTTTTAGCAGGTTATAAGCTGGCTCGATGGTTTCCCGGTTATTGAAGTACAGATCGCTAATGATATGAGGTGTACAAATAAGTTTTCGGTAGCCTAAGGCAGAAAGTGTACTAATGTAGTCAATCGATTCCTCCACACTTTTGCTACCATCGTCCAGGGCGGGCAGTAGGTGGTTGTGCATATCAACGCCTAAAAACGAGAAACTGTCGGCAACGTCTGGCCGCTTCGATTTTTTTGCAGAAAAAAGGCTGAATAATCCCATAATGTTGCGGCAAATATCAAATTGTTTTGTGAGTAGCAGGGCAGCGTAAAAGGTAGATGCACATTTTAGCAAATCCAAATTGTAAGTATCATTCTGCTAAAAAGCGTTTATCTAATATCCGAAGCTTTCTTTCGGATAGTTTTGCGGCTACTGCATTTTCTTACCAAATCGTATAAATCAACCCTTTGGCACTTAATAAGGAAGTTTTTAAAACACGGGCACTTAGCGCCATAGTATTTGTGATTGTAATGCTAGCCGGGCTGCTTTGGAATCAGTGGAGTTTTCTGGTGCTGTTTAGTATCATTCACTTTGGTTGCTGGCATGAGTACCTGAACTTGGTGGAAAAAATTTACCGGGTAACGCTGCACCATTTTATAAGATGGGGCCTTATGCTTATGGGGTTTGCTATTATGCTGGCTTTTTGTGGTAAAGCCTATTTCATTGCTGGCTTTGCCCTGCGGGAAAATGTTTGCCTTGCTCTTTCAGCAGCTGGTTTTATATTATTGGCAATAGGCATTTTCCAGAAAAACATTTTCAACCTAAAAGCTTTTGGAGCAGCGGCGCTGGGTTGGCTGTACATTTCACTGAGTTGGGGTATGATGCTGGGCCTCCGGCAGCACGGAATGATTTTTAAAGGCTCACAGCTTTTTATAGACGCCGGTAAAGTGTATCCGATTGTCCTCATTTCATCTATCTGGATCAATGATACGATGGCTTACATCGTTGGCTCCTTCATCGGCAAAACGCCTTTTTCTAAAATTTCTCCCAAAAAAACCTGGGAAGGAACAGTTGGCGGTGCACTTCTATGTGTGCTAGCGGTGGGGCTGGTTTGTAAATACTGGCATTTTAGTTTTACCAGTGTGCCCGTTGCTGGCCAGCAGCCATTTACCATTAGTTATAATCTATACTCTATTGGTTTTGCCATTGCTACCATTGCCGCTATTGTTGGCACAGCCGGCGATTTGCTGGAAAGTAAACTGAAACGATTGGCGGAAGTAAAAGACAGTGGTACTATGATGCCTGGTCACGGCGGCTTTATGGATCGGTTCGATAGCCTGCTGCTGGCTACGCCATTTGTGTGGCTGTACATACAGGCAATTACGTACTGGGCTCATACGGCCTGATGTATATTTTCCTGTTAAGCATCCGATTTCAGCTGTTTCCTTTCTCATCCTGCTTATTTTTACCTGCCGTTCAATACTAGATTCACATTATGACGATCCACAAAGAAGGTTACGCATCCATCATTATTGCTTCCCTTGTTACTGCTCTTATCATCACCGTGTCCGTTTGGTTTGTAATGCCATTTCTGGCCTGGCTGGCCTGGCTTATGATTGCTGCCATTACCGTTTGCTGGTTCATTGTGCTTTGGTTCTTCCGGGTACCGGCCCGTGATTACACCATTGGCGCTGAAAAAATAATTGCCCCTGCCGATGGCAAAGTGGTAACGATTGAAGAAGTAATTGATACCGAATATTTTAAAGACCGCCGCATACAGGTTAGCATTTTTATGAGCCCCTTAAATGTGCACCAAAACCGCAATGCCGTAGCGGGTGATGTAGTGTATAGCCAATACCACAAAGGAAAATACCTGGTGGCCTGGCACCCAAAAAGCAGCACCGAAAACGAAAGGCATAGCGTGGTATACCGTACCAATGGCAAAGAAATTTTGGTAAAACAAATAGCCGGGGCCCTGGCAAAACGGATTGTCAATTACCTGCAACCGGGCATGTCTGTTCAGCAAGCATCTGAAATGGGCTTCATTAAATTTGGTAGTCGGGTAGATCTGCTATTGCCGCTGGATGCAAAAATTAAGGTGAACTTAAACGAAATTGTACAAGGCGGTATTACTACTGTGGCAGAGTGGTAGGATTTTCTCAGTAAGCAACTTTTCAAACCAGTCTTTTGCAAAAAGGCTGGTTTTTTTATTAGACAGTTATCAACAAAGCAGCAGCGCTTTACAACCTAATGCTGCAAACGTTCGCAGCCCTTACCCTTTTTCATTATTTTCGCAAGCTATCTACCACTCTTTCATCTTATAATTATGAATACAGAGCGGACTTATCAATTTGTAGAACAATTAAATCAACCGATCAATGGATTCAACTGTCCTGTCCATCGTCATAGGCATATTGGCACTGGGGCTGGGTATTGTACTAGGGAAAATGATGTCGAAACCCAATGTACAAAAAGCACTCGATGACGCCCAGAAAGATGCACAACGAACCCTGGCCGATGCCGAACAACAAGCCCAAAAAACAATTGCCGATGCTAAAATCACCGCTGAAAACTTAAAACAACAACGATTACTGGAAGCCAAAGAAAAATTTCTTCAACTAAAATCTGAAAACGACAAAGAAG
>CAXTDG010000636.1:0-3011 GCA_964242675.1 uncultured Chitinophagaceae bacterium | reverse complement strand
CTATTTGATCAGTTTGCGGAGTGGATGGAGGAGAAAGAAGTTTAAAGTTCAAGGTTCTGCTGATTCATTTTTGCCGGTTTTCGCATCCCTGGTGGCCCGGTTCTACCGTTTTCTTTTGGGGCCAAGCTATTATCTATCCATTGAACTGTAGTGGCGTTGGCACCGTTCAAATGTTGTACTACTAGTGAGCTTTTACTGATGCAACGTAGGGGCGGACCTATGTGTCCGCCCTAATAGAACAAAATGAATTTTCAGAAACGTTGGTGACATTGCTCCATGCAAACAGGGCGAACACTTGGGTTCGCCCCTACAATGTGCGATGTTCGAATTTACTTCAGGAACATTGCACAAAAGAAATCAAACTCAAAATTAATTCTGGCAAGGAAGACCATCGAAAAGCAAATTTCAATAAAAAGTAAGCCCTATGCGTATTGCAATCATCAATGGCCCCAACTTAAACCTGTTGGGCATGCGGGAACCAGACGTATACGGCAATCAATCGTTCGAAGATTATCTCGATGAATTGAAATATCAATACACGGATATTCAGTTTGCTTATTATCAGTCAAATGTTGAAGGAGAACTGGTGGATTACTTACAGGAAGAAGGCTTTGTAGCAGACGGCATTATCCTGAACCCCGCAGCTTATACGCATACATCTATAGCTATTGGCGATGCCATTGCTGCCATTAAAACACCAGTTATAGAAGTGCATATTTCCAACGTACATGCCCGTGAGGAGTTCAGAAAGATTAGCCATGTTTCAGGCAAATCAAAGGGTAGTATTATTGGCCTTGGATTAAAAGGTTATGAACTAGCATTGCAGTGGTTTTTGCATACGCAGAAATAGTATAAAACAATTCGTTTACATTTCTCCTTTTAGTAACTCATAGATTCTTTCATATTTCTGAAAGCCTAGTTGATATATCTCGTAATTGTGGCTATCGGGCAGGTAAGTTTGAGTCGTTTTTCTTTCAATCTGCAATGGTAATTTTAGTGCTTCTGCACCAATTATTACGGCACCTAAAGCTGTGCTTTCCGCCGCATCCGCCACGCAGACTTTTACATTGAACACCTCCGCCAGTATTTGAAGCCATAAATGGCTTTTGGCAAATCCACCCGATGCATAAATAACGGTAACCGGGTGTTTCTCCAATACGATTTTTCCAATACTATACACGGCGTAAATAACACCTTCCATAGTGGCCCGAATAAAATGCGCTGTAGTATGTCGGCTGTTCATTCCTATGAAGGAACCGGTTGCATTTGCATTCCAGATAGGCGCTCTTTCGCCCATAATAAATGGCAACAATAAAAGTCCATCGCTACCCGCCAAAACGGTGGCTGCCTGTTCAAATAACCAGTTAAAATCTCTATCGGTTTGTAGCATATGTTCCTTCAGCCATTGCAGTACTACGGCCCCATTATTACTGGCCCCGCCAACAATGTATTTTTCATCCTTTGCATGGTAGCAAAAAGTACGCATGTGTTCATCTGTTTCGGGCTTGGGCAGTAGCACACGGGCTGCACTGCTGGTACCAATATTTACCGCCATAGCATTGCTTTCTACAGCACCGGCACCTATGTTAGAAAGTGCTCCATCACTGGCTCCAGCAACAAATGGAATGCCTTCTGGCAATTGTAATGGAATAGCATTTTTTTGCCAGTAATAAGTTTGATAAACGGGAACTACTTCCGGTAATTGAGTAGCTTTTACCTCCAGGTAATTCAATACCGTTTTATCCCATTCCAGCGTCTTTAAATTGAGTAATCCAGTTGCCGAAGCAGTGGCCGTTTCAGATTCGTATTTGCCAAACAGTTTATAAAAAACATATTCCTTTATACCAATGAATTTTGCGGCTTTTTGGAATATTTCCAACTGGTGCTTTTTCAACCAAAGTATCTTACACAATGGGGACATAGAATGTATGGGAACACCGGTATTTTGATAGAATTTTTTACCTTCTTCCGTTTGCTTTAATTCTTCTGCAATGCTTGCTGAACGGGCATCTGCCCAAATTATGCATTGAGTAAGCAAGCTATTATTTTCATCTACCACAATCAGGCTGTGCATAGCAGCACTAAAGGCAATGAATTGCAACGTATCCTGCGAAAACTGTTGGGTAATTTTATTGATTCCATTTGCTACCGCATCAAAAATTTCATCCGGATTTTGCTCACTGAAACCGGGCTGCGGATGTTCTATTTCATACTCAAAAGAATGACTTTCCAGCACTTCTCCTTTGTCCGAAAAAGCTACTGCTTTTGTTGAAGTAGTTCCTATATCAATACCAAGATAATAGTTCATAGTTTGTTGTTCGCAGGTTTACTTATTCACTCGTTTTCCAGTTCATTTATTTATCGCTCAAAATTATTTTGAAATACAAACAATCACGTTTCTACAACGGGAGAACGGGTGAACTTACAAACGAGAAAATTCTGATTATTTACAGTCTGGATTTCTTGGGAACGAGTATGGCATAAATAACATATAGCCATCCGAAAATACCATGAATAATAGCCCAGAAAATAGATTTATTTCTTGTCCAGGAAATGATAACGGCGATGATAGTACCGAGGCCAATGCTGGGTCCATACACTACCGGACGGGCATAGTAAGGGTCATTCGAAACAACGGTAACACAAGATGACAGCAGTACAGCACAACATAAAAGGATAGGGCTTAATTTCTTAATCATGGTGGTGAAGGTTTACTAAAAGGAAATGGTAAGAACTGTGCCAACCTCAATATGCCAGAAAGCAAAAAGCGAAACCCATTGCAGGTTTCGCTTTTTGTTATTCACTATTAATTATTAGTTTTTAATTTCTCCCACCATTTCTTCCGGCTTCACCCAGGCATCAAATTCTTCCGGTGTTACATAGCCCAATTTCACAGCCATTTCTTTCAGCGTAGTACCTTCTTTGTGGGCAGTCTGCGCTATTTCAGCCGCTTTGTAGTACCCAATTTTTGTGTTCAAAGAAGTTACTAGCATTAGCGAATTACTTACATG
>CAXTDG010000635.1:0-3024 GCA_964242675.1 uncultured Chitinophagaceae bacterium | reverse complement strand
TCTGAAAGGCATTTTTATAGGCGGCGATACTAAACTGGGTTTGAAACTACCCTACCTGCGACGCAGCTATCAAACTAAAAAAGCCGTAAGCGAAGTATTGCTGGATGCCCTGCCCCGTACCATGTTGCTAGCCTTGGCGGCTATGCTCATTGCCACCGTTTTTGGGATAGCTCTTGGTGTGCTAGCAGCCGTTAAGAAGGGAACGGTCTGGGATACCTCAGCTGTATTTACCAGTATCCTTGGCATTTCGGCACCGTCCTTTTTCATGGCCATTATTCTGGCGTATATATTTGGTTTTTTGCTTAGCCGCTATACCGGCCTCAGCATGAATGGCAGCCTGTACGACCTCGACCCTTTCAGAGGGAAAGTGCTGCAACTGCAAAACCTTATTTTACCAGCTATCACGTTGGGCATCCGTCCGCTGGCAATCATTACCCAGCTTACCCGCAGTGCCATGCTCGATGTGTTGGGGCAGGATTATATCCGAACCGCTTATGCAAAAGGCCTCAGCCGCCGCCGGGTTATCTGGCGGCATGCGTTGCGAAATGCCCTTAACCCGGTAGTGACGGCCATTACAGGCTGGTTTGCCGAACTGCTGGCTGGGGCTTTTTTCGTAGAGTATATTTTCGGCTGGCAGGGCATTGGCAAGGTAACCGTTGACGCACTGGAAAAGCTGGACTTCCCCGTGGTGATGGGCAGCGTTTTAATTACTGCTACTTTTTTTGTACTGGTTAATATACTGGCCGATGTGCTGTATGGTGTAATTGACCCAAGGGTAAAAACAGCTCAATAGTAAACGCTACCCGCTAATCATTTCCCTAAATCTTTCTTATGAGCATAGCTTACTTACTTACTGGTAGCAATATGGGCGAGCCACAGCAAATGCTACAGCAAGCTGCCACGGCTATTGAAGAAAAAGGTGTAGGAAAAATTGTTGTGGCTTCTTCCATCTTCCAAACAGAAGCCTGGGGCCGACACGATCAGCCAGACTTTTTGAACCAGGTAATTCAGATAGAAACGTCCTTGCCTGCTGCTCAACTGCTGCAACAGCTTCTGGCAATTGAGGCCGAAATGGGGCGCCATCGCACCCGGAAAAATGATCCCCGCATTATTGATATTGACATTCTATTTTACGATGATGCTGTAATAAACGAACCAGAATTGATTGTGCCGCACCCCTTGTTACAGAACCGCCGGTTTGTGCTGGTGCCCTTGCAGGAGATAGCCCCTACCCTGCTACACCCGGTGCTGCACAAAACCATTTCGCAACTATTGGATGAATGTGCCGACCCGCTGCATGTGTACAAATTTTATGCGGCAGGATAAGGAGTAAACCGCATTTTTGAGTAGCCAACCGGCCTGTAGTTTTAAGCTGCTTGTCTGTTGCTTTTCTACCCAATGAACTATCATTTTATAGCCATAGAAGGTAATATTGGCGCAGGCAAAACCACGCTTAGCCACCTGTTGAGCAAGCGCCTGAATGCCCGTTTGCTGCTGGAGCAGTTTGCCGATAATCCTTTCCTCGAAAAGTTTTACGAAAACCAGCAGCAGTACGCTTTTCCGCTGGAAACTTTTTTTATGGCGGAGCGTTTCAAGCAGTTGAAAGATGTAATGCACACGCAGGATTTGTTTCAAAGCGTTACCGTGTCAGATTATCTGTTTACCAAATGCCTGCTGTTTGCCAAGGTAAATCTGCCGGAAGAAGAATTCAGGCTGTATCAAAAGCTGTTTGACATCATGCAGCCGCAACTGGTACCGCCGGACATCATCATTTACCTACAGGCCCCGCTGGAAAAACTACAACGCAACATTCGCAAAAGGGCCCGCAGTTACGAGCAAAAAATTCCTGACTGGTACCTACAAAGTCTACAGGAAACGTATACACAATTTGTGCGGCAAAATCAAACCCCTACGCTCATTATCAATACTACTGCTACCGATTTTTTAAGCAACCCCGCCGACCTGAATATCATTTTAGAAGCACTGGAAAAAGAATGGGCCCCGGGGCCGCATTATCTTGTAAGCCACTAATAGAAAAAGGCATCACCTAAAGCGATGCCTTTTTCTACTTTCCCCCATCCGGTACCAGAACGTTTTATGAAGAGCACATTACCCTACATGTTCCAGATGCAGCACTTCGGCCGTACGTTGGCGGGTGCTTTCTGCAAGGGGTGCATTTTTCTCCAGCGCCTGCCCGAAGCTGGGGATCATTTCTTTCAGTTTTTCCTGCCATTCGGTTGTAGCCATTTCGGTGGCAAAGCAACGCTGCAATACATCGAGCATAATACTTACTGCGGTAGAGGCACCTGGCGAAGCTCCTAATAAAGCTGCCAGCGTACCGTCCGTGCTGGTCACTACTTCGGTACCAAATTCCAATACGCCACCGCTGCCCTCCGGGCCTTTTTTTATTACCTGTACCCGCTGCCCGGCTATCGCTAGTTCCCAGTCGCTGCTTTTGGCCTCCGGCAAATAATCCCGCAGGGCATTTACCCGGTCTTCATGGCTCAGCCGCACCTGCTGAATAAGATATTTGGTAAGCGGTAAATTGTTGATACCAGCCGAAAGCATGGGTTTGATATTTCCCCATTCGATGGACTTCGCCAGATCGAGGAAAGAACCGTTCTTGAGGAATTTTGTGGAGAAGCCAGCGAACGGGCCAAACAGCAATGCCTTTTCCTCGTTAATTACCCGGCTATCCAAATGCGGCACACTCATAGGCGGCGCACCAATGCTTGCCTTACCGTACACTTTAGCATCATGCTGTTTTATGATTTCCGGGTTGGTACAACGCAGCCACTGCCCGCTGATTGGGAAGCCCCAATAACCGCTGGCTTCTGGCAGATCAGCTTTTTCTAACAACAGCAAGGTACCACCACCAGCACCCAAGAAAATGAAAGGGGTACGCAGATAACGTTTGTCGCCACTAACCAGATCTTTCACTTCTATTTCCCAACGTTTGCCGTCTTTGGTACGGCCAATATCTCGTACTTCATGGCTCATGTGCAGATTAACACCAGGTTGCTT
>CAXTDG010000634.1:1374-3035 GCA_964242675.1 uncultured Chitinophagaceae bacterium | reverse complement strand
GGCTGTGGGCAATATTGTACAAGCTTTTTTACAGCAGGATAAACTGGAAAACTGGGTAAGCAGCTATCAAATTCCTGCCGAAAATACAATGCCTAAAACCATTGGATTGGTGATGGCAGGCAATATTCCCCTGGTTGGTTTTCACGATTTTTTGTGCTGCTTTATTACCGGCAACCGATTGGCTATTAAAAGTTCGTCGAAAGATAACGTACTGCTGCGGCACCTGGTGGCCAAGCTAATTGAATGGGCACCAAAACTAACCGAAAGCATCCGTTTTCAGGAACAACTGAAAAACTGCGATGCCTACATAGCCACCGGCAGCAACAATACCAGCCGCTACTTTGAATATTACTTTGCTAAATACAAGCACATCATCCGCAAAAACCGCACCTCGGTAGCCGTATTGGATGGTAGCGAAACAGATGAGGAACTACAAGCACTGGCAGATGATATAATGCTGTACTATGGCTTGGGTTGCCGCAACGTAACGCAGTTGTACGTGTCCAAGGAATACGATTTTGTACCACTGCTAAAAGCACTGGATAAATACGGCTGGATAAAAGACCATAATAAGTATAAGAATAACTACGACTACAATCTGGCCCTGCACCTGCTGAACAATCGCTACTACATGACGAACGAAACCACTCTGTTATCCGAAAACGAGTCGCCTTTTTCACCCATCAGCCAATTGAATTACCAGTTTTATGTAAATGCAAATCAAGTGTTGGAGAAACTTCAGTCTTCAACCGATGTACAAGCGATTGTAGGGCATTACGGTATTCCTTTCGGGCAGGCTCAAACGCCCAGCCTGACTGATTATGCAGATGGGTTGGATACGATGGAATGGTTGAAGGGATTGTGAATGATTCTTGATAAAAAGCGTAAAAGAAATACCTATTTGTACTTTATACAAACGAAGTTTTTTTTATCTAAATCAAGGTTTAAAATGTAAAATCAAATTATTTAATACATTCATGTCATACGGTTGATACACTTGTTTCAAAACCTTGTTTTCCAATTTGTTTTATCATCTTGTTTAAATGCTAAAATGGCTTATATTTTAATAATCCGAACATCTTCGTGTACCGTGTAATGGGCTGCATACGGAAACTTACTGACTACAGCAAACCGTACATTTTCGTACCGGGTGGAGCGGCTAAATGGCTGTTCTTTTATGGCTGCAATCTCAGCCAGCAAACTGCTTTTAAACCGGCTGCCCAAGCCCTTGCTTTGCTTATTGTAATAAGCCACGGCCATTTTCATTTCTTCCAACGCTTCGGGACTATATGGTATTTTGTAAGCCGCCATTACATTTGATTGATGATTGCCAGTGCTTCATCTTCTTCAATCATTAAGTGTGGTTGTAGCTCATACTTTTTTACTCTGGATAATACCATTTGTTGTTGTGTCTCTGGTATCGTTTCAACTTCTTCCTGAATCAGCAGATCAACAAATTGCCGTTTTTCATCATCAGGCAGTTGGCGGGCCAGGCTTAAAAGCTGATTAAAATCAAGTGGGAGATATACAGCGTTTGTTGTAGGCATATTTATTTTACTATTGTTATAAAGGTAGGTATTTGATTCAAAAAATACCGGAATCTAATGCAGGCAAATCACAAATCACAAATCCCCTCAATATACATACACTGCATACCCCCA
>CAXTDG010000634.1:0-1364 GCA_964242675.1 uncultured Chitinophagaceae bacterium | reverse complement strand
GGTTGAAGGGACTGTTGAATTGATAATGAATACAATAGCAGCAAACCAGCAACCTCGAATTATCAATTATACATTAATATACATACACCGCATACCCCCACGGATCAATCTTCCAATCCTTAGCCGCTGGCGATTCATCATTCATCAGAAACACGTTATGAGCTTTTGCATCCAGCGATTTATCGGTAATGTGTACTGTTTGCCCTTGTTTGGATAAGTTCAAAACTACCAGTACTTTCTTGCTCCCTTTTTCACGGGTATAGGCATATAAAGCATTGGGGCTACCGGCATCCACTTTTTTAAAGGCAGCATCCGAAGCTAAGGCTGGATTGCTTTTGCGGAGTTCCAGCAGTTGTTTATAAAACGGAGCCCGCTGATATTTGCCCCAGGTAATAGCATCTTTATAAAAAAAGCTGATGCTATCCAAAACAGGCTCTTCCTGCCCGCTGTAAATAAGCGGCACCGAACGGGCAATGGTTTGCGAAAGCACGGCAAATGGTGCATGGCTGGCTCCGGGGTATGTTCCGTAATCAGCCTTATTCCAGCTATTTTCATCGTGGTTGCTGGTGAAACACATTTTGAAAGCATTGGCCGGGTAAGAGGTGTCAATGGTATTCAACACACTGTCAATACCAAAAGCCGGCCGCTTGCCAGCCGCTATTTTATACATCATCTGCATCAGGCTCCAGCCATAGCTGGCATCAAATCCATCTTTGCTTAGTTCCGGTTTATCACCTTCAGCCAGCATAAAAATATTGCTCTTGGTTTTCTTTAATTCGGCAATGCATCTTCTCCAGAAAGCATCCGGTACTTCGCCGGCCACATCGCAGCGGAAGCCATCAATATCCGCATCCATCAGCCAGAATTTCATGCAGTTAATCATGGTATCTACCAGCTCGGGGTTGCTGTAGTTCAGTTTGCGGGTATCCGTCCAGTCAAATGGCGAAACGGGCTTGCCGGTACTATCTTTTACGTAAAAATCTGGATGTTGCGTAAGCCAGTAATGGTCGGCACCGGTATGGTTGGGCACCCAGTCAATAATTACCTTAAAACCCATACTATGTGCCTTCTGCACCAGGGCCTTCCAGTCGGCCAGTGTACCATATTCCGGATTCACCGCAGTATAATTGGCCACTGCATAATAACTGCCTAAAGCACCTTTACGATCTTTTTGGCTGATGGGGTTGATGGGCATAAACCACAACGTTTGCACACCCATATCTTTCAACCGGTTGAGGCTGGTACTAAATGCAGCAAAAGTTCCTTCTTTGGTGTACTGCCTTACGTTTACCTCATAAATGTTGCCTTGTAAAATCCAATCCGGGTGGCTGGCCAGGTTGCCGGTGTCAATAGCATTTACAGCC
>CAXTDG010000633.1:0-3040 GCA_964242675.1 uncultured Chitinophagaceae bacterium | reverse complement strand
GGCGTTTTTCTTGAATTTTCTTTGGTTACTTTCTTTGTTTCAAGACAAAGAAAGTAACAATCACAAATAGCAAAAAGATCAAAACACGTTAGAGAATAACTTATGAAATACTTACAACAACTAATAATCTTACTGTTGCTATCAGCAACAACACAAGCCCAGCAGCCCCAATTCATTTTGCAAGGCAAAGTAGAGTACGAACGCAAAACCAACATGTTTCCCTTTTTTGGCGACGGTTCATGGGCCAAAGAAATGAAAACCCGTTACCCACAATTCCGCACCAGTTATTTCGATTTAGTGTTCGATAGCAGCCACAGCATCTGGCAGGCAGGCCGTGAAATACCAGACGATAAATACAAAAATTTCTGGATGAATGCTGGCCTGGGCGATACCAAGTATTTCAACTACAGCACCGGGCAAACCACGCAGATAAAAGAAGTGTTTGAAAAAAGCTACCTGATGCAGGATAGCATGTTGCCCATAGAATGGAAAATGACCGAAGAAACCCGCAACATTGCCGGATTCGAGTGCCGCAAAGCAGTTGGCAAGTTCATGGATTCGCTATACGTAATTGCTTTTTTCACCGACCAGATTTTATGCCCCGCCGGCCCGGAAAGTTTCAACGGTTTGCCAGGGTTAGTATTGGGAGCAGCTTTTCCCCGTATTCATACCACCTGGTTTGCCACCAAACTACAATTGCAACAGGTAACACCTGCACAAATGCCCATACCTGCCAAAGGCAAAAAAGCCACCCGTGGCGAAATACTGAATACCGTACGGGGTGCTACTAAAAACTGGGGCGAAGAATCGCAGATCAACTGGATACAAGCCATTATTTAAAACGGCAGAGTGATTCTTATACTGTAGTTTCCTTATTGCCCTTTGCTCATTGCTTATTGCTCATCTTTCACCTCAACCACATCACCGGTTTCAGTTACTTCCATGTGTATGTTGTTCGGCGCAATATCCTCGTCTGCAGGTTTGGCTTCCGTAACTGTAGTCGCCTCTACATTCTCTGGAAATAGGTCATTCAGCTTCGGTAGTTCATCTGTATTATTCAGCCCAAAATAGTCCATGAAGGCTCGGCTGGTAGCATATTCCAGCGGCTGGCCAGGTACGCCTTCCCTTCGGCCAATAATAACCACCAGTTCTTTTTCCAGCAGTTTTTGTACAGCATAGTCGCAGTTTACGCCCCGTATATGTTCCATTTCGCCTTTGGTTACCGGCTGCCGGTAAGCAATGATAGCCAGCGTTTCCAGGGCCGCATTCGATAGTTTTTTGAGATACTTGTCTCCATTTAGCAGCGCAACCGTTTTGTAATAAGCCGCCTTGGTAAGAAACTGGTAACCGCCGCCCGATTGTTTTAATCCAAACGAATAAAACTCGCTGTCATACTTTTCTGCTATCGTATCAATAGCATTTTGCAACAGTTCTCCTGTTGCTTTTTCTTCCGGTTCCAGTGCCGCATTAATGAGGTCAGTCAGTTCGGCAAGTGTCACTGGTTTATCGGAGGCAAAAATGAGTGCCTCCGTATGGGATACTAGTTCTGAAAATTCCATTTGTTTAATAATGTGCTGATTTGCTAATGGGATAATGTGCTATATACTTCTTAAACAGTGTGCTGATTATTCGACAATCCTATAAGCAAATGTGCCAATGATGTAGCGTAACAGAATCGCAACCATCATTAGCACATTAGCATATAATCACATCAGCATATTTTAAAACTATCCCTGCAATGCCGCTGCACCACTCACAATTTCGGTCAGCTCGGTAGTGATGGCTGCCTGGCGGGCCCGGTTGTAAGAAATCTTCAAGGATTTCAGCAACTCGTTAGCATTGTCGCTGGCTTTATCCATCGCCGTCATACGGGCACCATGTTCGCTGGCATTAGCATCCAGCACCGCTTTAAAAAGTTGGGTATTCAAAATTTTAGGCATCAGTTCCGCAATCAATTCATCTTTATTGGGCTCAAAAATGAAATCGGCTTTTGTAGCATTTTCCGTGTTTTCCACCTTGGGTATAGGCAACATACGTTCTTTTGTATAGCGCTGCACTGCTGCATTGCGGAATTCACTATAAATGATTTCTACTACATCGAAGTCGCCATTCAAAAACCCTTTCACCGCTGCTTCGGCACAAGCCTGTACATTTTCAAATGTCAGGTTCAGGAAAATATCTTTAAAAGCAGCATCGGTGTTGTAGCCCTGTTTGCTCAGGCTTTCGTATCCTTTTTTGCCAATGCCCCAAATGGTTACGTTGCCCTTTTGGCGCTGCGTAGCATAGTCAGTTTCAATAGTACTTTTAGTCAGCTTTATCAGGTTTGCATTGTAGCCGCCACAAAGGCCACGGTCGCTGGTAATAAGAATGAGCAACACTTTTTCAGGTGCTCTTTCAACCGTTAAAGCACCGCCACTGGTTACTTCAGTATTGCTTACAATATTGCTCAGCATTTCCTGCAGCTTGGCCGCATAAGGCCGCATTTGTGTGATGGCATCCTGGGCACGGCGTAGCTTGGCAGCGCTTACCATTTTCATAGCCTTGGTAATTTGTTGGGTACTTTGTACAGATTTAATGCGGTTACGAACCTCTTTTAATGCGCCACTCATGTAGTTGGATAGTTTTTTAGCGGCTGCGAAAATACGATATAAGTAAAAAGGAAAAAGTAAAAAGAGGATTAGGTCATTTCTGCTTCTTTGATTTATAATACTACAATTACCTCTGGCCTTATTTTAGAAGTTACAATTCAAAACATTATACAATGAACAATCTATTGAACATTTTACTACAAGCCGACGGACAAGTGTATAATCGTAGCTGGATTATCTGGCTGGTGGTACTATTGATAGTAGCCGGTAGCTGGTTTGCCTGGCACCGCAGTAGAACGAATATTCGCAAGAACAAAGAAAATGGCAACAGACCTTCTGGAGAAGTAATTGTATAGCTGAATAAGTTATAAACCTACAGTAAGCGACACGCCAGCCCCATTGGAACTAAGCTGAACTTTTTCTAACACCTTTTCTAATTTTTTGCCTATACT
>CAXTDG010000632.1:2776-3055 GCA_964242675.1 uncultured Chitinophagaceae bacterium | reverse complement strand
ATCCATAATAATGGCAATATGCCGTGGAAGATTTTGTTTATCTATCTGTTCTTCAGAAACGCTCATAACCAAGCCTGTTTTATACCTGCGAAAGTAACAAAAGGTTCAAGGTTTAAAGTTTAAGGTTTTGGGGAAGTTTGAGGTTTAAAGTTCACGGTTTAGGGTTGTTTGATTCAGGAATTGCTCATAAAAAAAGTCTCACCAATAGTGAAGCTTTAAAAGTATATGCATGTTGAATTTACCAGCCCCAACTTTAAACCTTAAGCATTGAACCTTAAA
>CAXTDG010000632.1:0-2766 GCA_964242675.1 uncultured Chitinophagaceae bacterium | reverse complement strand
GGCTTTACGTTTTACTTTTTTGTGGAATACGATGTGTGAAAAGCTGAATAAAGAAATCTGGTACACGAGTGCGACGCAACGGCAGCTTAATAGATATTCTAAAGCCCGGCACCAAAAAATATCTCAAATTCTTATAATGCCGTAAGTATATTTAATCCTGCATTTTTAATTGAATATTAAGCGTTCAACATTAAGCATTGAACCTTAAAAAAAATTAATTCGCCGTTGGGCAACGGTAGGAGGTAAGCGTAAGGCTAATGCCTATTTCAGCAAAAATATATTGGTCTTTTTGTGAGCTTACACCACGCTGGCGGCCTTTAATACCAATAGGGGTGCCACCGGTAACCTCATAACTCCGGTCTTGCAGCAGGAAGCCCGGCGATGCACTACCATCCGGTAAGGGCGGAAAATTTTCAGCACCGGCATAGTTGGTGCTTACATCATCCAGGTAATCGGTATTGGTAAAGCGGTGCGATATTTCGAAAAAGAGGTTGGTATTGCCGCTGAGATTGTATTTGAAACCAACGCCTATGGGAAAGCACAGCGCCATGGTACTGTACGATTTTTTACCTGGTATCACCGTTTGCCCTTCTGTATTCAGGGGCCGCAGGTAATATTTCTGGTTTTGCAAATAGGCATACGGGTCGTAGCTAAAGAAGCCGGCACCCAGCGTTACGTAAGGCGTAAACTGGTAGCCCGGCTGGCCGGGGATGAATTTGAAAAAATGAAAATCGCCTTGCACGGCCAGTTCAAAAATGTTGGTATTGAAGCTCAGGTTGCGGGTGCGTTGTACCTCATTTTTACTGTACACGTCGCTGTAGCCAAGCTGTGCGTAGTGGCCGCTTACCTTCAGGCCAATATAGCTGCCAAACTGTTTGCGGAACATCAGCCCTACCACAGGCTTTGGCCGGTTGATGGCGGCACGGGTATTCAGGTCGCCAAAATAATGGGCAGCCCCTACGGAAATGCCAATTTCTCCATTTACCACATTGCTCTCCAGGAACTGGGCCTTTGCGGCTGTAGCACCTATCAAAGCTAAAAACAGTGCAATTTTCTTCATGTTGCAAAATAACGGTTGTTTGCTCTAACGGAAAACAAGGTGGTTTATGATTTTTTTGGGAAAATTTATTGCTGTCGGGGTTAGGAATACAAATACATTTTAAACCACAACTCGTCCCACACTGATAAGTCGGGATAGGCACATAAGGCACATTAAGTACAGATAATTGTTAGGATAAGTATTCAAAACAAGGCCTTATGTTACCTCATGTTGTCTTTCTATTCCACACTTATGCTTTACATAAGTACTTACCGCCTGGCAAAACTTCCCTATCATCTTATCATCTTCAAAGTTGCTACAGAATTAGCTGATAGGTTTGTTCAAATTTATGAGCCTGATGTTGCGGCTACTTAGTACACTGTTAACTAAATTTCTTTAACTAATACTCCAGTCATTGCGAGGGTTCTTGCCCGAAGCAAACCCCTGGGATATGCGTGGAGATTGCCACGGGCAAGAACCCTCGCAATGACACGCTATTATGTGGTTACATATTAATTTAAAGAAACTTAGTTAACACTCTACTTAATGATATTAAATAATGATTCATTCCACCTAATAAAAAACCATGCTGTTGAGCATGGTTTTGATAAAATATTTGTTTAATACTACTGCTCCTGGCCGGGCTTGACAGCTTCGGCAGGCTTTTGTATTTGCTTTTGGTATTTGGTAGCACCGGCATTGGTATTCCGCAAATTGCGCCAGCTATTGCCTTCGTACAAAAAGGCGATAATGAACCAGATGAACAGCATTAGTGGTACTACGATGGTCATAATCATATTCTTGATTTCATCTCCCAGGTGCATGAAAGAAGCTGTGATATAAAATGCCTTTGCCAGGGATAAAATAACAATTAACCCCTTCACCAGGCTTTTGGCAAGGTGCTGATCGTGTAAGAACGCATAGATAGAAAGGCCAAGGCCCAGTTCAGCAACAGTAATGATTAATAAAATCCAGAATACTTTCCAGATATGTTTAGTGCCGGATGCACCGGATGGGTTGAAGGTAATTTCGGAAGAGGACACTGCATGATCCATAAAGGGATATTTGTGATTTGTGATTTATGAATTGTGATTTGCAAAAATGATAACTACGCCATTTTATCCACAATTATCCATCACACAACCATTTGATTTATTTTAATTAAAAGAACAGTAATAACTCAACTATCAATCCAAACTATTGATTACAACAGATAAAAGCAAAGGAATACAAACACCCAAACCAGATCTACGAAGTGCCAGTAGAGGCCAGCCTTTTCAATCATTTCATAGTGGCCACGTTGTTCAAAATGGCCCAGTTTGGTTTTGATGTACATAATAACATTGATGACTACCCCGCTGAATACATGGAAGCCGTGGAAACCGGTGATGCCGAAGAAATAACCGCCAAACGCAACAGGGCCGGGGCGATAGACATGCTCACCCTCCGGTGGTAGCGGCAGGCGCAACGCTGAAAGTTCTTCATGAGATACCAATGGACCCCAGGGATTGTGGCTGGTAGTTTGTGCCCATTCCTGTACCGTGTACTTGCCGGTAGTTAAATCCTGCACTAATACCTGGTGGGCAGGTGTAAGCAGGTGCCACCACTCCCAGGCCTGGCAGCTTAAAAAAGCGATACCGCCCAGGATAGTCCACAACATATATTTCTCCACCTGTTTTTTTTGCATGTGATGCCCGGCATGTACAGCCAGTACCATCGTTACCGAA
>CAXTDG010000631.1:0-3063 GCA_964242675.1 uncultured Chitinophagaceae bacterium | reverse complement strand
AAAAATAAGATCCACCCCAGGTTTTTACAAACGATAGCAGTAGCAGATCCACGGTCTGCATTTTTTATTGATTATATCTACTGCCAATAGCAATATACCCTCTTCAGGGTATTGTCTTCACTTGCCTATAGCTCCACATTTACCGAAACTTTCCAACCATGAAAAAGCTTACGCTTGCTATCATGGCTATTTCGGTAGCCATTGCTTTACGGGCCAACAATATACAGTTGGCAAACGTTGGCCTCAGCGGCCAAAACACAACTGCTCACTTTAGCCTCATTGGCTTCGATGTGGCTTGGGAAAATAGTTGGAGGGTTAGCAGTAATGAAAATAATTATGATGCAGCCTGGGTATTTGCCAAGTTTCGCAAAAAGGGAACTACCAGTTGGCTACACGCCACCCTCAATACTACCGGCCATACAACAGGTATAGGTGCTGCCATTAGTACACCCGCCGATGGAAAAGGCATCTTCATTTACCGTAGTGCCGATGGTATTGGCAACGTAAGTTTTACTGCCAACAAACTCCGCTGGAACTATGGCGCAGATGGTGTGCTGGATAGCGATAGCGTAGAAGTGAATGTGTATGCCTGCGAAATGGTGTACGTGCCACAAGGTGCTTATAATCTCGGTAGCAATGGCGATGAAACCGGTCATTTTCGCCGGGGCGATAAAGATTCGGCTTACCTGGTAAGCAGCGAAACCGCTATCACCGTAGGTCCTGCTGCCACCAACCTTACGTTTACTGCCAGCACTTATACAGGTAGCCCTGCCGGCCCTATCCCGGCTGCCTTTCCAAAAGGGTTCAACGCATTTTACTGCATGAAGTATGAGTGCAGCCAGCAGCAGTATGTCGATTTTTTGAATAACCTGGATGCTATACGGGCTGCTAACCGCAATATGGGCGGCTTCACTGGTACTCACCCCAACCTGGTTACTGCTACGCCGGAAAGAGCACAGGATATATCTTCTATACAGGATATGGCTGCTTATACAGATTGGGCCGGTTTGCGCCCTATGAGCGAAATGGAATATGAAAAAGCCTGCCGTGGTTACAATATCACCCCATTAGTAAATGAATATGCCTGGGGCAATACTACTATCACCCTGGCTACCGGGCCAGTGAATCCAGGATTGGATAATGAGACTGTAACAAGCGGAAACGCCCACTATACGGGCAATGGTATTAGTCGCCCATTGCGTACAGGTGTATTTGCAACTACGCTTACCAACCGGGTAAGTAGCGGTGGAACTTACTATGGCATTATGGAAATGAGCGGCAATGTATTGGAATACACTATTACAATTGGTAATGCAGCGGGCCGTTCTTACACCGGTGTGCATGGCGATGGCTATCTGGATGTAGATGGCAACTCCGACCAAACACAATACACCACTTCCGCCGCTGCCTGGGGTATGCGTGGTGGTGCATGGAATTTATCTGCCGGATACTTAAGAATTTCAGACAGAACCTACGGAAATCTAGGTGCTTCAAATGGCCTTACAGGACGCCCTGCTGGTTATGGTATCCGATGCGTACGTACTGCTCCATAATTCTTTTTCCTAACAGCTAAATTTTCTAATATGAAAAAGCTTTTATTGGGCTGTTGCTGTGCTGGCTGGCTAGTGGGAAATGCACAATCGTCTGCCATTTTTAAAGGGGGAAGCGGAGATGGTCATTACCGTGCAAGCTATATACAGCAATCGGTGAGCTTTTGGCAAGGTAGCAGTGGCGATGGCTACGCAAAAAACAATTACGCCCAGAATAGTGCAAACTTTTGGCTGGGTGGTAGCGGCGATGGACACAGTGCCACGGGTTATTCGCAAAACACAGTCAGCTTTTGGAAGGGTGGAACCGGCGATGGGTACGCTGCTGGCAATTACCAGCAAAACAGCGTCTCGTTTTGGAAAGGTGGAACAGGCGACGGCTGGAGCAGGAATGCGTATACGCAAAACAGCGCCAGCTTTTGGAAGGGTGGAGTAGGAGATGGCTGGGCAGCGGTGTATAAACCACAAGGCCCGCTACCGCTTACCTGGCTCAGTTTTGAGGCGGAGAAATGGCAGGATAAATACAGCCACCTTACCTGGAAAACCGCATCTGAACGAAACGTAAGCCATTTTGAAATTGAACGGGGCCAGAATGCTGTTGATTTTGTGAAGGTGGCAACGCTAAGGGCTGCCGGAAATACATCTGCAACAACAACTTACACGCTAAATGATAGCCTGCCGCTGAAAGGCTTCAATTACTATCGTATTAAGCAGGTTGATTTGGATGGCCGCTCCAGCTATTCGCCTGCCCGGTTGGTACGGTTTGATATGATTGTTGATAATGTGATTCGCATCTATCCCAACCCGGCAAAGGATTTTGTAAACATTGAGATACCAGAAGCGATGCGTAGCGAAAATGTCATTATCAACCTGGTATCGCTAACGGGTGCGGTAGTAGATCATGTAAAAGTACCTGCAGGTAGCAACAGCTTTGTACGGCTGAACACCAGCCGCTTTGCAAGGGCTGCTTATACTGTACATCTTATTTCTGCCATGCAGAACCACACCACCCGCATTGTGCTTCAGTAAGTATTTTGCTCTAACCATTAAACAGGAAAGCTGCTCTCAAAAGGGGCAGTTTTTTTATGTTTGTAAGAATGGCGATAGTCATGTCATTGCGAGGAGGGTTCTAACCCGAAGCAGCCTCATTATTAGTGACTTTGGTGCTCTTGAGTTTGCTTCGTCGGGCAGGAACCCTTCTCGCAATGACGAGAGTAAAATCTGATTAAATCTTATTGCCATAAATTTTAAAACGCATACCTGATTTTGCAATAAGGCAATTTCGTATTTACCAATTCAACCGGGCTTTTTACCAGCCCACCTTTATACCCCGTTTTATACCGAACATTCCTGCCACCGTTTTCGCTGTATTTCACTTCCTGTATAGCAGGTGCCCACAGCACTTGCTCGGCCTTAGGGTGCCAGCCCACGTTGATGTTGTGTAGGTCTTCATTGTGCGTCAGGAAACTAATTTCAGCAATGAGTTGTTGCTTGGTACGCTCATTCAGTTTATCGT
>CAXTDG010000630.1:0-3065 GCA_964242675.1 uncultured Chitinophagaceae bacterium | reverse complement strand
GGATATCCGCATTTACAGCCACATGGTATTCGCTTAAGTTGTGGTTCATAAAGCGGCCTGTGTTGTTGTCCATTATGCTATCTTCTTCCAACGCCTGGCTAATTCCCCAAACGGCTGCACCCAACACCTGGCTTTTGGCCGTTTTGGTATTGATGATTTTACCAGCAGCCACGGCACTTAATATACGGGTCACTTTTATCGTTCCTAATTCCTCTTCTACTTCCACCTCCACAAAAGTGGCGCAGTGCGTATTGAAGGAATATTTTATCATGTCCAGCATATTAGGGCCGGCAGCACCCATTTCCTCAATATTTTCTTTCTGGTCTTTTAAGATGTCGGCTATTGCTACCCGTTTGCTTTCATCTGCATTGGAAATAATATAGCCTTCTTTAAAAACAACGGTTTCAAAATCTTCTTCCGCCAGCGGACTGTCCTTTTCTTTTTGAGCCATTTTTAGCAACTGTTTGCCAATTGCTTCACAGGCCGTTTTGATGGCCGAACCTACAGACGCCACCGTCCAGGAACCACCTTGTAGCGGGGATTCCGGCATCAGTGAATCGCCTAATGTAAAATCTACAGCTTCTAAATCTAACCCCAGCGTATCGGCAGCAATCTGCGTCATTACGGTGTATGTTCCGGTTCCAATATCAGAGGTGCCGCTGGTTACAAACAGTTTTCCATTAGGTTGTAGAATAGCTTTTGCATGCGCTTTTTGAATCTGTGCATCCCAGCACCCCATTGCTACGCCCCAGCCTTTCAATACACTTCCTTCTTTCATGCTGCGGGGCTCAATGGGCCTGCCTGCCCAACCAAAGCGTTCTGCTCCCTGGGTGTAGCATTTCATCAACTCCTTGCTGCTAAAGGGTTTGCCTTCTGCTTCATTTTCGTAAGAATAATTTTTAATTCTAAACTCCAGCGGGTCCATTTTTAAGGCATAAGCCAGTTCGTCAATGGCACTTTCTAAAGCATGGGCTCCGGTAACGGCGCCGGGGGCCCGCATATCCAGTGGCGAGTAGGTATTTAACTTCACCAGTTGGTAATCCAGCTTTACATTTTCGCAGGAATAATTCATGCCGCTCCAAAGTACTACCTGTTCTGTATAATCTTCAAACTGTGAGGTTTCGCTATAACAGATATGGTCGATGGACTGCAGGACGCCGTCTTCATTAGCACTTAGTTTTAGCTTCTGAATATTTTTAGGCCGGTGACCAAAAGAAAACATTTGTTGGCGGGTAAGCACCACTTTCACTGAACGACGCATTTCCAGTGCGGCCAATGTAGCCATGAACAATTGGTACTGCGGCCGTAAGCCACTACCAAAGCCCCCGCCTACAAATGGAGAAAGCACCCGAACATTATCTTTCTTTAACCCAAACACACTACACACATAATTGTGGCTATTGGTAACGCCCTGGGTTTTATCGTAGATGGTCAGTTTTTCCGGGCCTTCGTACACCGCTATGGAAGCAAACATTTCCATAGGATTATGGTGCTCAGCGCCATGGTCGTATTCTGCTTCAATTTTTACAGCTGCTTTTTCGTATGCTTTTTCCGCATCGCCCCGGCTGGGTGCTGGTTTATATCCTGTCTTCCCTTTGGGTGCTTTAAAAGCATGCTCCAGGTTTTCGCTTAAATTAGTAGTTGATGGTTTTTCATCGTAACTCACCTTTACCAATGAAGCTGCGTAACGGGCCTGCTCAAACGTTTCTGCTACTACCAATGCTATGGGCTGCAAGGAAAACAAGATGCGTTCGCTATGCAGTGGCCGAAACGGATGACCCGCCAGCGAATCCTGGTCTTTCCATTTTCTATCCAGCCAGGCAGTATCCCGTACGTTTTCATGTGTAAAAATATTAAGTACACCGGGTACTGCCTTCGCTTCTTCCAGGTCGAAACCAGTGATGGTTCCATTGGCAATGGCGCTGCTAACCACGTACCCGTGAAGCAAATCTTCTACAGCAAATTCGGCTGCATATTTTGCATCGCCAGTCACTTTTGCTTTTCCGTCTACCCGGCTTACGGGCTTACCTATATATCCACCTGAATTTTTTGCAATCATTGTCATGGCTTCACTCCTTCTCCGTTTACAGCTTGCTCAAGGGCCCGTATAATGGCTCTTTTTGCCAGCTCGATTTTAAAAGTATTGTGTCCGAACCCTTTAGCGCCTTCCAGCAAAATGGCTACAGCCTGCTCAAAGTTTTCTTTGGTAGCTGATTTACCTGCCAACACAGCTTCTGCTTCGGGCTTGCGCCATGGCTTATGGGCTACACCGCCCATGGCTATCCGTGCTTCTTTAATTGTATCGCCTTCCATTTCCAAACCAACTGCTACCGATACCAATGCAAAAGCATAAGAGGCCCGGTCACGGAGTTTGATATAGGTATAGTTTTTTTCGAATCCTTTAGCAGGAAGTTCAATACCAGTTACGAGCTCGCCTTCTTCCAGGTTATTATCTTTTTCAGGATGGTCACCGGGTAAGCGGTGGAAGTCGGCAAAAGGAATACTGCGTTCGCCGCTTTTACCTTTCACTTTTATTACCGCTTCCAAAGCAGCTAGCGCCACACACATATCGGAAGGGTGCGTAGCAATGCATTGGTCGCTGGTACCGAGGATAGCATGAATACGGTTGTAACCATTGATGGCACTGCATCCGCTGCCCGGTTCCCGCTTATTACAAGGCGTTGCCGTGTCATAAAAATAATAGCAGCGAGTACGCTGGAAAAGATTTCCCCCATTTGTAGCCATATTCCGCAACTGGGGCGAAGCGCCTGCCAGTAAGGCTTTTGAGAGTAATGGATAACGTGTTTCTACCAGTTCGTTCCAAGCAGTATCAGCATTGGTAGCAAACGCACCGAGGAGCAATCCGCCGCTTTCGGTTTCTTCTATTTTGCTCAGCGGAATGCGACTTACATCAACCAATTGCGAAGGTTTCATTACGTTTTCCTTCATCAGGTCAAGCAGGTTCGTGCCGCCTGCAATAAATTTACCGTTGCTGGTAATGCTTTCGATAGCCACATCAACATCTGTAGCCCGGGTGTATGCAAAATTATTCATGGCTGCCTCCT
>CAXTDG010000629.1:0-3066 GCA_964242675.1 uncultured Chitinophagaceae bacterium | reverse complement strand
GTGGCATACATGTAGCACACCCACCAGGTAGCCGCCATCTTCGTTACTATGCCATTCTTCCAGCCATTCAAACTGTTCTTTGGGTATCGATTTCAGGTTAGTAAAGCTTACATAAACCTTCAGATAGTAATTATTCGTAAGCTCCGGCGGCTGGTGATAAAACCGTTTTTTATACTCGTATTTGTATTCGTAACGCAGGGCACTAATATCGCTCAATACTGCTGATGCTGTAGGGAAACTACCCGCCCCTTTTCCATAAAAGAATTGCTCATCAGCAAAAGAACTTTTAATCACCACGCCGTTGTACTCATTGCGAACGTTGTACAACTGATGGTCTTTCCGTATAAACTGCGGTAGTACAAAGGCAGCTACTTTATTATCAGCCGTTTTACGAGCCTGCGCTACTAATCGTATTTGTACCCCTTTTTCAGTAGCCGTACGTGCGTCCGAAGCGTTGATATTTTGAATGCCGGTATACAACAAATCGCCGGGCAATGTCACAATTCCGTAGGCATGACTCAACAAAATCACTAGTTTATTTACTGCATCAATTCCCTCCACATCTAAGGCAGGATTGCTTTCAGCAAAACCTAGTTGCTGTGCTTGCAGCAGCGCTTCCCGGTAGCTTAATCCATCCTCAAACATCTTCGTAAGAATGTAATTGGTGCTGCCATTCACAATACCCTGGAAAGCCGCCAACAGGTCATTATCATAATATTCTTCCAGGTTACGTATTACCGGGATAGAGGCACAAGCAGCCGCCTCGTACAAAAAGGAAGTGTTGTTCGCTTTTTGCAAATCAATCAGTTCCAACAGGTGCTCAGCAACCATTTTCTTACTAGCACTCACCACCTGCTTTTTATTATTCAGCGCTGTTTTGGTAATGATATAAGCCGCATCGGCATCATCAATCATCTCCACAATCACGTTTATTTCCGGGTCGTTCAGCAGTTCATCTGCATTGGTGGTAAACAGTTCTGCCGGCGCATCCCTTTTTTTATTCGGGTGCTTAATGCACACTTTCTTAATCCGGGTATTAAGCGATTCTGTTTTCTGAAGCACTTTATACAGGCCTTCACCCACCACGCCAAAGCCAAACAGGCCCAGCACCAGCGGCTTTACTATATTCTGAGGTTCGTTGTTCGTCATGTAAAGTCATTAACGTTTATAAAAGAAAAACGTTTTTCGATGGCAGGCGGGCTGCAAAAGTAGGGAGAAAGTAGGCAGAAGAAGAAGCTCCTACCCAGCCTCCCCCAACAGGGGAGGAGTAGAACCGTATTAATGGAAATTTCATTTTAAAAGCAACATTTCAAAATGTTACGGTTTTAAAGTCTCCCTATTGGGGGAGATTTAGAGGAGGCTTTCTTCTGCCTTACTTTTGCCCTATGAACATTACCTGGATGCTAAAAGCGTTCGACGATTTATCGCCCAATGAATTATACGCTTTGCTGCGCCTCCGTAGCGAAGTTTTTGTAGTAGAGCAGGCCTGTGTTTTCCTTGATATGGATAACAAAGACCAATACTGTCAGCACCTGCTTGGCTGGGATGGCAGTAAACTAGCTGCCGTGGCCCGCATTGTTCCGGCAGGGAAAAGTTACGAAGAAGCCTCCATCGGACGGGTAGTTACCGCTCCTTTTTCCCGTGGCACCGGCATGGGCCGCAAACTAATGGAAGTTGCCATCCACGAACTCTACAAAATGTATGGACAAGTACCTATCCGCATTGGTGCCCAGCAACATTTGCATAAATTCTACGGCTCACTTGGCTTCGAAACAGCCAGCGAACCCTACGATGAAGATGGCATCATGCATGTGGAAATGACTAAAGCAATGAACAAGGAACAGTGAAAAATGAACAATAGCAGGTCATTAGCCATTTAAATAAAGCTTTGTTTTTCGCATAATTGAATTGTTCACTGTCATTATTCACTATTCATTCTTTATGACTCTGATTTATTGCTACGATGCTTACTGCGGCTGGTGCTATGGCTTTAGCCCGGTCATTTCAAAAATAGCTGAAAAATATAAAGATACCCTGCACTGCGAAGTGTTGAGCGGCGGCATGATATTACCTCCAGCCCCAAAGCATATTGATACTATTGTTGGCTTTATCCAAAAAGCTTACAAAACCGTAGAGCAAACTACCGGAATTAAGTTTGGCTCCGATTTTCTCTGGCACATTAATAATCCCGAAGAAAGCGACTGGTACCCCAACAGCGAGAAGCCAGCTATTGCTATGTGCATCTTCAAGGAAATGTACCCCGAAAAACAAGTTGAATTTGCCGCCGATTTGCAATACAGCCTCAACTACGAAGGCCGTGACCTGACCGATAATGAAGCCTACCGCCACTTGCTGGAAAAATATCAAATTGACGAAACGGATTTTTACCAAAAGCTAAAAAGAGAAGAATACAAAGCCAAGGCCTACGAAGAATTCAATTTGTGCAAACAGTTGAACGTCAATGGCTTTCCGCAAGTGTTTATCCAAGTTTCTGAAGCTAAAATTTATCTACTTTCTCAAGGCTTTACTCCTTACGAAGAGTTGGAAAGTAGGGTTGAACAGGTGCTAGCCATGTCTACAGCCGAATAATTATTTCCCCTAAAAGTGCTAGGTCATTAAACTTTTGCTTACCAGCAACTATCACAGGCGGGCAATTTTAAAAATCATCACCATGAAACGAATTCTTTTCCTAAGCCTCATAGCTATTACTAGTTTTACTTTTTCAGCATCCGCCCAGGCAGACGGCACGGCCAAAAAATCACCGGAAGAACGTCTGCAATCGCAAATGAAACACCTGAAAAAGCAATTGAACCTTACAGCGCAACAAGAGGTTTCGGTAGACAGCATCAACCGGATTTTTATACAAAAAGCGGCGGATGCCCGTAGTGCGGGCGCCGACCGGAAGGGTAAAATGCAAGCTGTAAAACAAGCCAACGAGGCCAGAAACGCCGCTATGAAAACTGTGCTGACAGCCGACCAATACACTAGCTACGAAAAGATGCAGAACGAGCAGAAAGAAAAAATGAAAGAACGCCGTGCCGGTAAAGCAATTCAATAATTCTGCAT
>CAXTDG010000628.1:0-3078 GCA_964242675.1 uncultured Chitinophagaceae bacterium | reverse complement strand
TTTATTATTTCACTAAAGTCAGCGAATGAAGCGCCTTTCTCTCTGTTTCTGCCTCTTATTCCTCATCACAAGTTATGCTGTAACTGGCCAGAGTCAAATACTTACCGATAAAGAAAAAGCGCTGTTTACACCACCCAAAATGTACATGGCTTTGTACAGTGATCACAAACTGACGATTGATGGCAAGCTATCAGAAAAAGCCTGGCAGCAAGCAGCTTGGAGCGAAAATTTTGTAGACATAGAAGGCGATGCGAAACCCAAACCCAGCTTTAACACTAGCATAAAAATGTTGTGGGGCGATAGCTGCCTGTACATTGCTGCCCGTCTGCAAGAGCCACATTTATGGGCTACTTTGCGTCGCCATGATACAGTCATTTATAATGACAATGATTTTGAAGTGTTCATTGATCCCTTCAATACAACGCAGCCTTACTTTGAGATTGAAGTTAACGCATTCAACACCATCTTCGATTTGCTGCTACCGAAGCCCTACCGCAACAGAGGCAGTGCTATGATTGGTTACAACGTTGCTGGCCTGCAATCGGCTGTTGATTTAAACGGCACTATCAACAACCCAACTGATACAGATAGCGGTTGGACAGTAGAAATGGCCGTTCCCTTCAGTGCAATTACTTTAGGAAACGAGGTACATGTGCCTATGAACGGCGAACAGTGGCGTATTAATTTTTCAAGGGTGGAATGGGATATGGAAGTCAAAAATGGCATTTACCTAAAAAAGAAAGATGGAAAAGGCCGCAACCTGCCGGAACACAATTGGGTGTGGAGTCCGCAAGGTGTGGTGAGCATGCACTACCCCGAGCGCTGGGGCTACGTACAGTGTAGTAAAAATGATACAACGGCTATTACCCGACCGGTGGATGAAGAAGTTCGCAACTTGTTGTGGCTGGTTTATTATCGGCAAAAAGCCTGGCAGGAAACACATGGGAGCTATACTAATTCACTGGCTGATTTAAATATAATTAATACCCAGTTACAACTGGAAGCAACTCGTAACCAGTTTTTGTGTACAATCCGTTGGGCAGATCACATGTTGTATTCCATCAACCAGGATGGTTTTATAGTTGTAAATTCAATAGGTCGTAAATAGAACTATGGCTAGTAAAAAAACTTTTATAAGAAAATATTTTAAGCTGGTGGTGCTCAGTGTTATTGCATTGCTCACACTTATAATCAACCAATTTCCCTACTTCATCGAAACCTACTATTCCACTGGCATCTATCCATATATAAGCCGTATGGAACGCTTTTTATTAGGCTGGATTCCCTTTAGCACTGGTGACATTTTGTATAGCTGGGCAGTTATTTGGGTAATCATAAAAGTGATACAATTCATACGCCGCTGGCGAAAAAAAGAACTGAATCGGTATGTGTTACTAAGCTATGGTAAGAAGGTGTTGCAAACTTGTTTACTCATTTATATCTCATTTAACTGGCTATGGGGATTCAACTATAATCGATTGGGAAGTGCTTACCAAATGCAATTACAGTTTGATAAATATTCTACCGATGAACTGATTCGGCTAACCACAATTCTACAGGGTGAAATGCAGCCCTACTGTAATGATTCAGCAGCTTTTATACCATTGCAAAATAGTGCTACACTTATGCAGCAATGCATGAAAAGTTATGAGCAAGCGGCAAAGCAATTTTCGTTTTTGCAGTACCGAAATGCCAGCATAAAACCGCATTCCTTTTATACTCTCGGCAATTATCTCGGCTTCATGGGCTACCTCAACCCATTTACAGCCGAAGCACAAATAAATACTACGGTTCCTGTTATTTTAAAACCAGCGGTGCTATGCCACGAAATGGGCCACCAGTTAGGCTATGCTAGTGAAAGCGAAGCAAACTTTATTGCATTTATTTCATGCAGACAAAGCAGCAATCCGGCGTTTCGTTACAGCATCTACTACGACATGTTTGGCTATGCCATTAGCGATTTATACTTCCGGGATTCCACTACAGCTAAACATCTGCTCGAAACACTACCTGATAAAATAAAACGGGACCGACTGTCGGTGCGGCTCTTTTTTAGAAAATATAAAAACCCGGTTAGCCCGCTGATTGATTGGTTTTATGACAAATACCTAAAGCTAAACAGCCAGCCGAAAGGGCGGGAAAGTTATAACGAAGTAGTTGGCTGGATGATAGCCTATGCCCGTCGGTATGGCTGGGATGCCATTTAGCAAGACGAAATACTTCTGTAGATTTCGTTAATTCCTTGTCCTCACGAAAGCATAAGCTTCAAAGTTTGAACTGATATTCGTAGCTGCTGTTAATAAATGTCTGCTTTTCCCCATTTAAATTCTATTTTGATGAAAACAGTTGTGCTTACCGGCGGTACCGGCTTGATTGGTACGGAGTTAATCAAGCATCTCATCAGGCATAATTATCATGTGGTAGTGCTAACCAGAGATGTACAAAAAGCGACCGCTAAAAGCAAGTTTGGCAACCAGGTAAACTACGCCGCATGGGATGTAAAAAAAGGAACCATTGATGAAAAAGCACTGGCCGAAGCAAACTACATAATTCATTTAGCCGGTGCCGGTGTAGTAGAGAAAAAGTGGACGGAGGCTTATAAAAAAGAAATAGTTGACAGCCGAACCAAGAGTAGTGAACTGCTTATCAATACGCTCAAAAGAATAAACCATCATGTGCAGGCATTGATAAGTTCATCAGCTACCGGTTGGTATGGAGCTGATCAACCCGGCGCAAAACCATTTACCGAAGAAGCCCCACCTGCAAAAGATTTTTTAGGCGAGACCTGTCGCCTGTGGGAGGAAAGTGTAAAACCGGTTGAAGCCTTGGGCATCAGGCGGGTAAGCCTGCGTACCGGCATAGTACTGAGCAAAAAAGGTGGTGCATTGGCAGAATTTATGAAGCCAATAAAACTTGGTGTAGCTGGTGTATTGGGCAGCGGTACTCAAACTGTAAGCTGGATACATGTGGCCGATCTTTGCGAAATGTACATCTACGCCTTAGAGCAAGAAGCTGTGAAAGGCAGCTATAATGCAGTTGAACACAATCCCGTAAGCAATGAAATATTGCCCCTTACAC
>CAXTDG010000627.1:0-3078 GCA_964242675.1 uncultured Chitinophagaceae bacterium | reverse complement strand
TTTATGTTTAAAACGGAGCGACATACATTGTATATCATCGGCGACTCTACCGTTCGCAATACTGGCAAAGACCAGGCGGGCTGGGGAAGTTTTATACAGCCCTTTTTTGATAGCACAAATTTGGTTGTAAGCAACCAGGCAATGGCGGGCCGTAGTACCCGAACATTTATTAAAGAAGGTCGCTGGGAGGCTGTAATGAAAACTCTGCAACCCGGCGATTTTGTAATGATGCAATTTGGCCACAACGAAGGCAGCAAGCCTGATACAAGTAAGGGCGGTTACCGTGGCGTATTGAAAGGAATTGGCGAAGACACTGTGCATCTCACCTGGCCTGACGGTAAACCGGAAACAGTTCATAGTTATGGCTGGTACATCCGCAGTTTTGTACAGCAAGCAAAGAGCAAAGGAGCGACGCCCATCGTGGTTTCCATGATTCCCAGAAATGAATTTCGGGAAGGCAAAGTATTGCGGGCCGATAAAGATTATGGCCTATGGGCAAAGCAAATTGCAGATGAGGAAAAGGTTCCTTTCATAGACCTCAATCGCATCACCGGTGACAAATATGAGCAACTAGGTGCCGACTCGGTAAAGCACTTTTTCCCCGGCGACCATACGCATACAAATGAAACCGGTGCTAAGCTAAATGCACAATCTGTTATTGATGGATTGAAAGTGCAGAAGGGCGTAAAACTGAACGATTATCTTATCTCTAAAAATTAAAAATGAAATACCTAAAAATCTCTTTACTACTGCTGGTTGTTGGCGCAACAATCGTGGCCTTCAAAGACCGAAAACCAACGCTATATATCATAGGTGATAGCACTGTGAAAAATGGTGATGGCAAAGGCTCAAATCAGTTGCAGGGCTGGGGCAGTTTTATTGCACCTTTCTTTGATACCAGCAAAATTTCCATTCAAAACCACGCTATTGGTGGCCGTAGTAGTCGTACGTTTTTAACGGAAGGTCGTTGGGATAAAATTATGGCCGATTTACAGCCCGGCGATTTTGTGATTATGCAATTTGGCCATAATGACAGTGGCCCGCTAGACGATACGGCCAGGGCCCGTGGCACTATCAAAGGAGTAGGAGAGGACAGCACTAAAATCTACAACCCTATTCGCAAAATGGAAGAGTGGGTGCATAGCTACGGCTGGTATATGCGTAAGTATGCTAATGAAGCCAAAGCCAAAGGCGCAACGGCTATCGTTTGTTCACCGATTCCCCGTAATGACTGGAAAGATGGTAAGGTTACTCGCAGCAACGATAGCTACACCAAATGGGCCAAAGAAACCGCTGAAACAACCAGGGCTTATTATATTGACCTGAATAATAATTTAGGCGATGCGTATGAAAAATTGGGTCAGGATAGTACCAATAAATTTTTTCCGCAGGAGCATACGCATACCAATGCAGCTGGTGCAAAATTCAATGCAAATGTGGTGGTAAACGGAATGAAGGATTTGAAGAAAAATCCGTTGAAAAAATACCTGCTATAAATCGGTCGGCACCGAAGGTCAGACCGGTTGGTTAGCAGGAGAAAAGTAGCTATAGAAAACGCTGCTGCACCTTGCGTGAGGGATAGCCGGCAGTAGCCCACAGGCGGCGGATGAATGTGTAAAACCTATAAGGTCTTTTTCGGGCTTCAAAATTTCTGTAACTCAAATTAGACCTTATAGGTTTGGGATAGCGAAGCTGCGAACTACCTACGCCGCCGAGGACTACAGCCGGATAGCCCGGCCCTTTGCGCCCTATCACGTACGTCGAGCAGAAGTAAACTTGCGGGGCGCAATGGGACACGCCCCAATGCTTTTTAATATCTACCTGCTGACTACCATCTGTTTTCTGCTGACTTCTATTGCTTATTTTTGCACCCTATGACACTAGAATATTTGAAAGATATGAGAGACCGCCTGTTGGTTTTGAGGAGGTTTCTTTGACGTCGATAACCGCACTGAAAAAATAAGGAACGACAAGCAGTTATCTCTGGCAGCCGGTTTTTGGGATGATAATGAACGGGCCACTTCTATCCTGAAGGAAATCAAGCAACACGAATATTGGGTAAGTCTGTACGATAAGGTGGATACCGCCATCGAGGACTTTGCCGTGCTATACGAGTTTTGGAAAGAGGGCGAGGAAACGGAAGAAAATGTAAAGCAGGCTTATAATGCCGCCATTGAGTACATCGAAGAAGCAGAATTTAAAAGTACGCTGAACCAGCCCGAGGACGAACTGCCCGCCGTGGTGCAAATAAACAGCGGTGCCGGTGGTACCGAAAGCCAGGATTGGGCTCAAATGCTGGCCCGCATGTACCAGATGTATGGCAACAAACAAGACTGGACGGTTACGGAACTCGACTGGACGGATGGCGATGGAGCCGGTATTAAAACTGCTACGTTTCAGTTTGATGGCCCATTTGCGTATGGCTTTTTGAAATCGGAAAGTGGGGTACACCGGCTGGTGCGTATTTCGCCATTTGATAGTAATGCCCGGAGGCATACTTCGTTTGCATCCGTTTTCGTGTATCCGCTGGTGGACGATTCCATCAATATTGACCTGAAAGACAGTGATGTAAAAATGGAAACCAGCCGAAGTGGTGGCGCTGGTGGGCAGAACGTAAACAAGGTGGAAACCAAGGTGCAGCTAACGCATATTGCTACCGGCATGGTGGTGGTTTGCCAAACAGAACGCAGCCAGTTGGGCAACCGGGAAAAAGCGATGACGATGTTGAAGAGCCGCCTGTACGAAGAGGAACTCCGCAAGCGGCAGGAAATAAAAGATGCCACCAACAGCACCAAGAAAAAAATTGAGTGGGGTAGCCAGATTCGCAGTTACGTTTTTCACCCGTATAAGATGATTAAAGACCACCGTACGGACTATGAAGTGGGCAACATACAACCCGTGATGGATGGCGAATTGGACGGTTTTGTAAAAGCATACCTGATGCTGGAGAAGGAACAGGAGAATTAATTAATTCAAAATAATTTTCAAAAGCGAAGTCTGTAAGGCTTCGCTTTTTTGTTGAGCGTAAACAGCAATTATGGCGCATCCCTGCGGGCCGGGCTATCCGTTCCAAGTCCG
>CAXTDG010000626.1:0-3084 GCA_964242675.1 uncultured Chitinophagaceae bacterium | reverse complement strand
GGGCGTATGATGCAGCAAACCATTGCTATTCCTGCCACCACATCAAAATATTTCCGTATCACTTTTAAGAGAACACCAGCATAAACACTTGCTCCATCTGCTTCGTCACCAGGTAAACAAGTTTATGGAACAGAGATCGCAGAAGTGGTTTTACAAACGGCTTCACGAATTGATAGGTATGAGCAAAAGGATGGCTTTACACCTTTTTCCGGCTTTCCGCAAAATGCTACAGTAGCAACAAATGATATCGTAAATGAATCTGACATTATTGATGTAACTAACAAGTTGAAAGCCGATGGTTCATTGAACTGGAATCCGCCAGCAGGGGCCTGGAGTATTGTTCGTTTTGGATATTCGTTAATAGGTATCACCAACCATCCCGCCACGGCAGAAGCTACTGGTTTGGAAGTGGATAAACTAGATTCTGCTGCAGTGAGAAGATATTTTACAACCTACCTGAACCAATATAAAAATGCAACAGGTGGGTTAATGGGCAAGAGAGGATTGCAATACATGGTAACGGATAGCTGGGAAGCTGGTGCCCAAAACTGGACGGCTAATTTGCCGCAGGAATTTCAGAAACGCAGAGGTTACAACATGCTGCCGTGGATGCCAGTGTTGACTGGTTATATTGTAAAAAGCGCTAATGCAAGCGAACGTTTTTTGCATGACTATCGGCAAACGTTAAGCGATTTGGTTGCTGCATATCATTACGACCAATTAACCAATATCCTGGCCCAATACGGCATGAAGCGATATTCGGAAAGCCATGAAAATGGCCGGGCATTTATTGGCGATGGAATGGAAGTAAAACGCACTGCCGCTATACCCATGTCAGCCATGTGGACGCCTAACATTTTTGTAGGGGAGGAGCGGCCGGGTTTTGTTGCAGATATTCATGAATCTGCGTCGGTGGCTCACATCTACGGGCAAAACTTAGTGGCTGCCGAATCGCTGACTGCCGGTGGTGGCAGTGAATGGTCGTACTGCCCTGAAAATTTGAAACCTACAGCCGATCTGGAAATGGCTAGTGGTTTGAACAGGTTCATCATTCATACATCGGTACACCAGCCGGTAGATGATAAGATTCCTGGGCTTGGGCTAGGTAATTTTGGTCAATGGTTTACCCGCCACGAAACCTGGGCCGCACAAGCTAAACCCTGGGTAGATTACCTGGCACGGAGCAGCTACTTATTGCAACAGGGAAAGTTCGTGGCAGATGTGGTTTATTACTACGGCGAAGACAACAACATCACCTCTTTATTTGGCAATTCATTTCCTGCTATACCCGAAGGCTACAATTACGATTATATTAATGCTGCTGCACTCGTTAATGAATTGTCTGTAAAGGGTGGAAAGCTGGTAACAACCAGCGGTATGAGCTATCGGATATTAGTGCTGGATAGCAACGCAAAATACATGACGTTGCCTGTGCTACGTAAGATACATGCTCTCGTAAAAGCAGGTGCTACCATAACTGGCGTAAAACCAACTAACACTCCCAGCCTGAGCGATGATGAAAAAGTATTTAATCAGTTGGTAGAGGAGACATGGAATACAACTAACCCCAAAGTATTTACAGGTAAGCCTTTGAGCGATGTATTCAATGCATTAAATATTGCACCTGATTTTAGCTATACAAAACCACTAGCCAATATCCGGCTTTTTTATGTGCATCGTGTATTGCCAGACGGTGAAATCTACTGGGTCAATAGCCGCAACAATACTCCACAAGATGTTGAAGCTACCTTTCGGACAACGGGTAGAATTCCTGAATTGTGGCATCCTGAAACTGGCATGACAGAACCAGCTTCTTATGTAATGGCAAATGGCGTTACAAAAGTGAAACTGCATCTGTCTCCAAATGATGCAGTGTTTGTAGTGTTTAAAAAAACTGCTGTCAAAGCTTCTGTTACCTTAGCTGAACGTTTACAAAAAGAACTGATGTTTATTAATGGAAGCTGGAATGTTCGGTTTCAGAAAGATAGAGGAGCACCTGCATCAGCAACATTTGATACGCTGGTTTCTTACACTGAAAATACAGATGCAGGTATTAAATATTTTTCAGGCACAGCAACCTACACTAAAACTATTAAGGCAGCTAAAAACTGGTTTGAAAAAGGCGCTCATCTATGGCTTGATTTAGGTGATGTAAAAAATATTGCCGAAGTATTGGTGAATGGAAAATCAGTAGGCACTCTTTGGAAAAAACCTTTTGTTATTAACCTGACAAAAGCCATAAAACCGGGCAGTAATAAACTTGAAATAAAGGTAACTAACCTTTGGGTAAACCGCCTGATAGGAGATGTACAACCGAATGTTACAAACAAAATAACCTATACAACGCAGCCTTTTTACAGAGTTGATTCTCCTTTGTTGCCATCTGGGTTATTGGGGCCTGTCAAGGTATTTTCGGTACGATAAAATAAGTAAGTGAAAGCATTATTGAATAATGAATACATGGTGTTTCCTTTTTGTCCAAAGGGTTTTAATAGTGGTTTCAAACCCTTGAAGTGACATTCTACAAAACAGCTTTGTCCTTCAAAATTTCTATTGCTTCTATGGTTGGAAAAATAAGCGTTGGCAGTGTATTGTGTATACTACTGGCCAGTATTCCGCATTACAGTTTTAGCCAGACTAAAATATCCCTGAATAGTAACCAAACGGTTGTTAATTGGCAGCTTACACCTCAATCGGAAATTGGTGCCGACAGCACAAAAATTTATGCAGAAGGATTCAATACCAGCAATTGGGTAAAGGCCATAGTGCCGGGTGCAGTGTTTACAGCATACGTAGATGCTGGCTTAGAAAAAGACCCCAATTGGGCTGATAATATTTACAAGGTTGATAAGAAAAAATACGACCGCAACTTTTGGTATCGTACCGAGTTCTCTACACCGCAAAATGAAGGCGACAAAATCTGGCTGAACTTCGAAGGCATAAACCGCCGGGGAGAAATTTTTCTGAATGGCATTCGCCTGGGAATGCTGGACGGCTTTATGCAGCGGGGAAAATTTGATATTACCAACATTGCAAAATCAGCTGGTAAAAATGTGCTGGCGGTGCTGGTGCAATGGCCTACAC
>CAXTDG010000625.1:0-3089 GCA_964242675.1 uncultured Chitinophagaceae bacterium | reverse complement strand
GATTATTCCTTGTACTACGCCCACCTAGATGAAGTACTGGTACAAGAAGATCAGCGGGTAAATGTGGGGGATACAATCGGATTAGTAGGTAACACAGGAAACGCTGCCCATACGGTTCCGCATTTGCATTTCGGCATTTATACCAACGGTGGTGCTATTGATCCGCTTCCTTTTGTAGATGTAAATCGGCCGCAACTACAGCCGGTAATTGCCTCATTACAACCACTAAATAATTATGTGAGAACAGGCAAAGGCGCTGCTCTGCTAACCAGCGCTGATAAAAAAGCTACTAAGTTGCAAACGCTGCCTACCAATACGCTTTTGAAAGTAATAGGCGCTACCACTTCTTACTATAAAGTAACGTCTGCTAATGATAGCGTAGAAGCATACATACCAGCTTCCAGCGTTGTAGCTACTAGCAAAGCTTTTACTATCTATCAACCAGTTACAGCCACTAAACTATTAGACAAACCAGATGCCTTGGCTGCCAGCAAAATGCTGATTGCTAAAGGCGAAAAGCTGAATGTGCTTGGAACAAATGGGAGATTTTACTTTGTAAGCCACGAAGGCAAAACAGGCTGGGTAGCGATGTAAAAGTCCCCTAAATCCTCCAACGGGGGATTTAAGAACCGTAACATTTCAATCTTTATCGTTTAAATATCATTCTTCGCTTCAGTAAAGCTCAATAGTAGTACTAGCCTTGAATGGTGCCAACGCCGTAAAAGCCCAATGTATATTCAATAGCCTAGCCCATAAAAAAGGGTAGCAAATGCTACCCGTGATGTGAAAACCAATAATGTAAGAACAGCAACAACCTTGAGCCTTGTTCCTTGAAACTTGAATCTTCTTATTTCTTCCCTTTCTTTTCGGGCACACAGTTCGGAACTTCTTTACCACCTTTTTTCTTTTCACCTACCTGCTCGTAGCCTTTCCAACAAGGGTCTTCTTTGCTACTCTTTTTCTTTGTAGTTGGCATAACATATAGTTTTTGTGATGATGCTATAAACTCAAAAACTGTGCAATCAACCTGTTCATCCCATTAAACGAAACAATTGTCTAAAATCAGGAAACCATATCCCTGCATTGTGGTTTTTATTGCCAGTTAGTACAGCTAAAAACGGCGAGCCATTTTTGTACAATGGGTATAAAATGAGGGCAACTTGTGATAAACCATTGCACCCTGCAAAAGGCTACATTTGCCGCCGTTTCATTTTTTTTGAAAGAAGTTTATCATGAGTCAACCTAAAATGTCCGCACTGGCCGAATCGCTGATTGGCAGTGAGATTGTGAAGCTGGGAAATGCCATTCGCCAACGTATTAGCCAGGGCGAAACCATTTACAACTTCACCATCGGCGATTTCGATCCGCAGATTTTCCCCATTCCGCAGGCGTTGGAAAATGAAATTGTGGATGCCTACCGCCAGCACCTTACCAGCTACCCGGTTGCCGATGGAGAAGCCGATTTGCGGAAAGCAGTTTTGAGTTTCATAAAAGAAAGGGAGGGCCTGGATTATGCCATGGACGAAATTCAAATTGCTAGTGGCGGCCGTCCGCTGATTTATGCCATTTTCAAGGTGCTGGTAGATAAGGGCGACAAGGTGATTTATGCCGTGCCTAGCTGGAACAATAACCACTACGTTCACATGAACGGCGCCGAACATTGCCTGATACAAGCCACGCCAGACAACAACTTTATGCCTGCCCCGGCCGACATAGCGCCGCATATAAAAGGTGCCACACTGCTGTGCCTTTGCACGCCGCAAAATCCTACCGGCACTACGCTTACCAAAGAAGCGCTGACCGAAATCTGCCAAATGGTGCTAGCAGAAAACAGCAGCCGTGGCGAAGGTGAAAAGAAATTGTACGTAATGTTCGACCAGATGTATTGGACGCTTACCTATGGCGAAACCGAGCACCACAACCCAATTAGCCTGTTCCCCGAAATGAAGGAATATACCATTTTTGTGGACGGTATTAGTAAAGCCTTCGCCGCCACTGGCGTACGGGTAGGCTGGAGCCTAGGCCCTGCCCCGGTAATCGCTAAAATGAAAGCCATCCTCAGCCATATTGGTGCCTGGGCGCCCATGCCGGAGCAAAAAGCTACAGCTAAATTTTTAGGGCAAACTGAGGCAATCAATGAATACCTGACCCATTTTAAAGCGGAACTGGAACTGCGCCTTCGCCAGATTTATGAAGGCGTAATGCGAATGAAAAGTGAAGGTTTATCAGTTGATGCTGTTGCGCCGCAAGCTGCCATTTACCTAACACTGAAATTTGATTTGGTGGGCCGCAAACTACCCGATGGTCGGGAGTTGGATTCTCAGGAAGAAGTAACTAATTATTTACTAGCCGAAGCCAAATTAGCAATCGTTCCTTTCTACGCATTTGGTGCCGAAAGAGATAGTCCCTGGTACCGCCTCAGCGTTGGCACCTGCCGCAAAGAAGAAATCGGCGCCATGCTAGACCAACTGAGTGAAGCGTTGAATAAATTATCATAGGCCACTGACGACAGACAACAGACTACTGATTGCTATTTCATCATACATCGTTTTCACATCACGGGTAGCATTGTCTATCCGTTTTTTATGGGCTAGGCTTGAGAATACGCATTGAGCTTTTAGGGCGTTGGCACCATTCAAGGCTAGTACTACTATTGGGCTTTACTGATGCAAAGGAAGCCATCAAGTCCATAAGGTTAGAAGGCAGAAAACCCTAAAGGGAAAAAGTAAGGCGCCCACCTAACCTCCCCTAATGCGGGAAGGAGGAAACCCATAATAAGATGATGAAAGCATTGTGATGCACTCTCCAAAACGTTATGGTTTTCAAGTCTCCCCTGTCGGGGGAGATTTAGAGGGGGCTTTCTTTCGAAAATGGTAAACTTTCCGTCAAAACTTCATTATCGCTTTTTCGTTTGTTCATATCTGTTTATCATCTCGGATATTTGCACCCCCGAAGAGGGAAACGTGATATGGAAACAACTTTAGCTGGAAATATAGTTGGCGAACCGGCCAACGCACCCAAGCCCGCCCTTACTGCCAAAGATTTTGCCACCGACCAGGAAGTACGCTGGTGCCCCGGTTGCGGCGACT
>CAXTDG010000624.1:0-3091 GCA_964242675.1 uncultured Chitinophagaceae bacterium | reverse complement strand
GCTGCTATACGATAGCACCGAGGCTATACAAGACTATGAGCAAAGCCCGGCCTGGTTGAAGAAATTGTGTCTGGCATTTGCCGCAGGCGTAAACTACTATATGCTAATGCACCCTGCGCAAAAGCCGTTGGTATTGCAGCGATTTCAGCCCTGGTATCCGTTTGTAAGTACTGATGGGGGCATTGCTTCAACTGAAACCGGTGGCCTGCGAATGAGCGATGTAAAAGCTTTGTATGGCAAAACGGAAGAGGATAGAACCGCCTTTGCGGAGCCAGCAGAAAATCCTTTCAAGGTAGATCCGCTGGGATCGAATGGCTTTGCGGTTGGGCCTTCCAAAACGGCTTCTGGCAATTCCATTCTGTACATCAATCCACACGTAACGTTTTACTATCGCACCGAGGCGCAGATGCAAAGCGAAGAAGGTTTGAACGCCTATGGCGCTGCTACCTGGGGCCAGTTTTTTATTTACCAGGGTTTCAATCAGCACTGCGGCTGGATGCACACCACTGGCTACAGCGATGTGGCTGATTTGTATAAAGAAGAGATTACTAAAAACGGATCAGCATCCACCTATAGCTACGATGGCAAACAATTACCCGTAAAGCAGCGGGCCATTACCATTAGCTATAAAGAAAACAGCACTTGGAAAAAGGAAACCTTTACTACGTATGCTACTCAACACGGGCCGGTAATGGGCAGCCGGGATGGCAAATGGATTAGCCTGAAAGTAGTGAACCACTCGCTAAAAGGGCTGATGCAAAGCTGGATGCGGACAAAAGCTGGCGGCTTTGATGATTTTAGAAAAGTGATGGAACTGCGAACTAACATCAGCAACAACACAGTGTTTGCAGATGACAAAGGGCACATTGCCTACTGGCATGGCAATGCGGTTAATCGACGAGATACTGCATTCGACTACAGCCTTCCTGTAGATGGCAGCACTTCTAAATCTGACTGGAAAGGCCTGTATGCAGTAGATTCTACCATACACATTTACAACCCTAAAAACGGCTTTGTGCAAAGCTGCAACGCCACGCCATTTACCGTGTCGGGGCAAGAAAGCCCGAAGCGGGAAGATTACCCCATTTATATGGCGCCAGATGGGCAAAGCCCTCGTTCGGTAAATGCTATTCGTCTGCTAACCGTTGCCGAAAAGCTAACTGTAGATTCGTTCATTAAAAAGATTGGTTATAGCCGTTACCTGTCCGCCTTTGAAATTTTGTTTCCTTCTCTATTTGATGCCTATAGCAATTTGCCGCAAGGCGATGAATTGATTGGGCAATTGAAAGAACCAATGGGTATTTTGAAAAGCTGGGATAAAAATGCAGCCATTAACTCAGTAGCCACTACGCTGGCTACTGAGTGGGCCGACCGCCTGGCAAACGAACCTCGTCCGCCACACGGGCCATACTATGCCAGCCATGTGATTGAGCAGTTACAGGAAATGACTACTGCTGTGCTACCCCGCCGCCAGTTGGATCTACTGAAAGCTACCGTGGAAAGCCTGACCAAAAACTTCGGCACCTGGCAACTGCCCTGGGGCGACTTTAACCGCTACCAACGTACTACTGATGGTAAATTGAGCGATGACCTGCCAAGCCTGCCTGTGATTTCGGCCTCTAGTGGCTGGGGCTGCATTCCTTCTTTTGGCAATCGGTATTTTCCGGGTACTAAAAAGAAGTACGGCTATAACGGTAACAGCTTTGTGGCTTGCATTGAGTTTGGCCCCCGCCTGAAAGCAAAAACAATTGTAACAGGTGGCGAATCTTTCGACCCGGCTTCTCCGCATTTTTCCGACCAGGCACAGCGCTATATTGATGGCAATTTCAAGGACGTATTGTTTTACAAAGAAGATGTGTTAAAGCATGTAGAAAGGCAGTACCATCCTGGTGAGTAGTTGAAATAGGAGGGAGGATTGGCAATGTTTGTGCAATGCTGTGGCAAATGGGCTACTTATGCTTATGCCGTAGTAGCTGTAAATCAACCCCATTATGAATCTACATCAAACCAATCGCCTTCTACGTTTTCCTGTTGCAGCTTCGCTACTGCTGTTTGTTTTTCTAATTAGTTCCTGTGCCCGCAAGGCTTATTTTACCAGCTCTACCGTAGCGCCACAGGCAGAGGGAAAAGTAAAAGTGAAGAAAGATGGAAACGACAACTACCGGATTAGCATGAGCGTTAAAAATATTCCGCAGTCTACTGAGCTAACACCGGCCCGTTCAACCTATGTTGTGTGGATGGAATCATCGAACGGAACAAAAAATCTAGGTCAGTTGAAAACCAGTACTGGCTTGTTTTCCAGCACCCGTAAAGCCGCTTTGGAAACTACATCGCCTTACCGGCCTGTACGGCTTTTCATTACTGCTGAAGATATACCGGATGTTCCCTATCCGGGAGTGCAACTTATTATTAGCACAAATACTTTTTAAATAAAAAAGCTGCGATGAAACAACATCGCAGCTTTTTTATTTCGCTTTAATTCTGCTTTCTATAAACCTCGTCGTTTCCTTTATACTCAAACCAATCGTAATAAGCTACCGAATAGCTTTGCTTGCCCAATGAAGTGACATACAATCCAATAGTGGTGCCCACAAAACCGCCAGCTATTTTGGTACTGAGAAATTTGCCATCCACATTTTCTGTAAGTGGTTGCCAGTCACTATTTGCATCTTTGTAATAAAAGGAATACCTGTCGTTATCTCCCTTAATTTTTAAACTCAATAATTGCTTTGGATTATTAGCCAATGGTTTAGATGCTAGTAAAATCATCTTGTTACTATCGGCTAGGTTTTGGGAAGATTGATACAACTGCACTACAGGTTGATTATTTATTACTGAGCGGCAGAGATAGTAAAAATGCGTTTCGTTTTGAAACACCATTAGTCCTGCTTTTTCAACTGAGTCTTTCGGCGAAAATTGTAAAGCGGTTGAGGCTTCAAAAATCAGGTGCTGTTGGCGGCGTGCAATGAAAGATGGATTGGATAAACCAGCAGCCGTTTGTGGCCGCAGTTTTACAGATAAAAATCCTTTTTTATCTTTTACATTCCACCAATCTTCGTTTGGGGTACGCAGAAAAAGCCATCCAGGGCTA
>CAXTDG010000623.1:0-3097 GCA_964242675.1 uncultured Chitinophagaceae bacterium | reverse complement strand
AACTGAGGACCGAATATGGCAAAAAAGCCACCCGCCAGCTTCGCTCTCAGGGCCTTGTGCCTGGTGTAATTTACGGGGGTGCTGCAGAAGTTAATTTTTCTGCTCCTGCTGTGGCTTTCAAAAGCCTTGTTTATACACCTGAATTCAACATTGCCGAAATCTTAGTAGATGGCAAAACCTATCGGGCTATTTTAAAAGATCTACAGTTTGACAAGGTAAGCGACGACCTTAATCACTTAGATTTTCTGGAACTGGTAGAAGACAGAACAGTGGTAGCTACGCTGCCAGTAAAGTATGTAGGTTCTGCTGCTGGTGTAAAAGCTGGTGGTCGGTTAATTACTAAAATGAAAACCTTGAAGGTGAAGGCGCTGCCAAAAGACCTGATGGAAACCATTGAAGTAGACGTAACTAACCTGGAACTGAATGGTAATATTCGGGTACAGGATGTAAAAGCTGGAAACATGGAAATTTTAAACTCTCCACGTATTCCAATGGCTTCAATCGTTATGACCCGCCAATTGAAGCAGGAAGAAACTGCAGCTAAAGACGAAAAGAAAAAATAGGTCTAACAACACTCTTAAAAACCCCGGCCCTAAGTACCTGCCGGGGTTTTTTATAACTACCCTGTATGGAAAAGTATTTGGTAGCCGGTTTAGGAAACATAGGAACGGAATACAACAATACCCGGCATAATATAGGATTTGACGTAGTAGATGCATTTGTAAGGCGCCTGGGTGGTACTTTTTCAGTTGAGCGATTAGCTGCAATAGCTTATGTAAAAGTGAAGGGCAGAACGGTTGTTTGCATAAAGCCAACTACTTACATGAACCTAAGCGGTAAGGCATTGGCTTATTGGTTGCAGAAGGAAAAAATAATAGTGGAAAACTCTATAACGATTCTGGACGATTTGGCCCTGCCTTTGGATAAAGTAAGGCTACGTGCTAGTGGCAGCGACGCTGGCCACAACGGATTGAAAGATATTCAGGCAACATTAGGAACCACAGAGTACCCTCGCCTGCGTTTTGGGATTGGTAGCGAATATCCAAAAGGACAACAGGTAGATTTTGTACTAGGCAAATGGAAAGAGGCAGAGATGCCTATTGTGCTACAGAAAATTGATGCCTGTACAACCTTACTTGAAAAGTTTATTTTAGAGGGTATTAATAAAACAATGACAGAAGCAAACCGCTTATCATTTAAATAAATGATTTAAAAACGCTAGGATAAAAAATATAGCATTCACACAACTGCAAAATAAAGCTGTATGAAAATTATCTGTATTGGAAGGAATTATGTTGAACATGCAAAGGAGCTAGGGAATGTTGTCCCGGAGTCGCCGGTCATTTTTATGAAACCTAAAAGTGCCCTGATTACGCCGGGCATGAACTTTTATTATCCGGCATTCACCAACGAACTACATTACGAGTGTGAACTGGTTTTTAAAATTTCTAAAAACGGAAAATATATCAATGGGCGCTATGCTTGGCAATACTATAGCGAAATAACGCTTGGTATTGATTTTACGGCCAGGGATATTCAAACGGAACTAAAGAAGAAAGGCCTGCCCTGGGAAAAGGCGAAGGCTTTTGATCATTCAGCTGTAGTGGGCCGGTTTATAAAAGTGGGCGATTTAGTAAAAAAAGGCGGCATAGAATTTCAATTGTTTAAAAATGGTGAAGTAGTACAAAACGGAAACTCTGACCATATGATATTTCCCATTGACGAAATATTATCTGATGCCTCGCAATATTTTACCCTCAATATTGGCGACCTGGTATTTACCGGCACCCCACCCGGCGTAGGCGAAACAGTAGTAGGCGATGTATTTGAAGGCTACCTGGCTGGTCAAAAACTATTGGAATTCGATGTGAAATAAAGGAAAAGAAAACGACCGATTCAAACCAAACCAAATCCCTAAACCTGCCCGAAAGAGCAGGTTTCTCTTTTTATTGCCCCATTGCTTAGTATTAATTCTTGCCTGGGTTTAACCAATCCTAATCCGTCATTATTTTATTGCTATTCTACAGCTTGTATACAAGTTACAGTTAAAAAATCTTGGTAGGGTGGAAGGCCTACATTTGTCCATTCTACTTTAAGTGCTTCTAATACATGATTGATTTTGCTACGCTACAAAAAGCGTATTGGCTAATGTGTGCCGCTCAAAAAATGGCCGAAACGTATGACACCAACCGTCAAATCTGCCGCTATGTACATTCTACCAGCCGGGGCCACGAAGCTATACAATTGGCTATGGCCCTGCAGTTGCAACCCTACGATTATGTAAGCCCTTACTACCGTGACGATTGTATGTTGCTCGGGCTAGGCTTTACACCATACGAACTGATGCTGCAATTGCTGGCTAAACGAGACGATTACTTTTCAGGTGGCCGCAGCTACTATTGCCACCCCAGCAGCAGAGAGGCCGGAAAGCCCACTATCATTCATCAGAGTAGTGCAACCGGTATGCAGGTAATCCCTACCACGGGGGTGGCACAGGCAGTAAAATACCTGGAGCAAACTGCTACCCTGCATGATTTTGAAAACAATAAGGCAAATAAATTTCCGGTGGTTGTTTGTTCCCTGGGCGATGCCAGTATCACCGAAGGCGAAGTAAGCGAAGCCTTTCAGTTTGCAGTGCTGAAAAAGCTGCCCATCATTTACTTGGTGCAGGACAATGATTGGGGCATTAGCGTAAGCTCTAAAGAAGCCCGGGTGATGGATGCTTACGAATATGCAGGTGGTTTCCCCGGTTTAAAAAGAATCCGCATCAACGGGAGCCATTTTGAAGAAAGCTACCAGTCTATTAGCGATGTAATACAATACGTTCGGGAGCGAAAAGGGCCATATCTCATTCAGGCAAAAGTGCCCTTGCTATCGCACCATACCAGTGGCGTACGCAAAGAGTTTTACCGTACGCAGGAAGACCTTTTTAAGCATGGCCTACACGACCCCGATGTAAAGCTGCATAGTCGCTTACTGCAAATGGGCATGAAGGAAGAATCTGTGCAATTGTTGAAAAAGAATGCAGAAGAAGCCGTACTGACGGCTTTTGAAAAAGCGGTTGCCGCACCAGAGCCTGACCCGGCTACCGTGCAGC
>CAXTDG010000622.1:0-3099 GCA_964242675.1 uncultured Chitinophagaceae bacterium | reverse complement strand
TATCCGGGTCGGTAGCCATATCTGCTTCGGCAGCCTGGTGGGCCGGTACTGCATTTACTGGGTTGCCTTTACCGGCTTCTACTATTTTCTGATCTTCCTGCAATGTGCTTTTTTTTGTTTCCATAAAAAGGTTTTTGATAGATAGGTAAATAATGTGCCATTCTGAAGATTACACTTTCTTAGCGGCGGCAATACACAGGGAACAACTCCTGTAATTGCCTGTTGTTTTAAATATCATAAACTGAACACAATGCAATTTGGAATAAGCACTTTTGGCGAAGTAGCCTTTGAAAACGTTTCGGGAAATGCAGTACAGTCGTACCAGCGCATGCAGGAATTGATTGAGGAAGCTAAAGTGGCCGATGCAGCTGGCTTGCACGTAATAGCGGTAGGCGAACATCATCGCCCCGACTTTATTATTTCCTCGCCAGAAGTAACGCTGGGCGGTATAGCAACCGTTACAAAAAACATCCGTTTGTCCAGCTCAGTTACAGTGCTTTCTTCCGCCGATCCGGTGCGAACGTTTCAAAACTTTGCTACACTGGATTTGCTATCTGGTGGCAGGGCTGAAATACTGGCTGGCCGTGGCTCCTTTATTGAATCTTTTCCCCTCTTTGGTTATAATCTGGACGACTATAATGAGTTGTTTATTGAAAAGTTGGATTTATTGATGACGATTAATAAGCAGGAAGTTATTTCCTGGAAAGGGAAACATCGGCCATCTATTAACAACTTGGGTATTTATCCCCGGCCGTTGCAGCCACAAATTCCCATCTGGATTGGCATGGGTGGTACGCCGCAATCGGCAGTGCGGGCTGGCAAGCTAGGGCTGCCACTTACGCTGGCTATTTTGGGTGGCCAACCGGCGCAATATGTTCAACTAATAGACCTATACCGGCATTCTGCTGAACAGGCGGGTCATAATGTTGACGAGTTACAAATAGCTATCAACTGCCACCTGCACATTGCAGAAGATTCCCAAAAAGCTTCCGACGAGTTTTTTCCGGTTTATGAGAAACTGATGAACCGGATAGGTCGTGAAAGAGGATGGCAACCCATGATTCGGCGGCAGTTTGAAGGACTCCGCAGCCCAGAAGGCCCTTTGCTGGTAGGTAGTGTAGAAGAAGTTGCCAATAAGTTTGTGTACCTGAAAAAATTATTCAACAACACCCGCTTCCTGGGTCAGATTGTAAAAGGCGACCTAGCAGAAGATCGGGTCCTAAACAGCATTGAACTATTAGGTAAAAAAGTAGTGCCATTTGTAGAGAAACAATTACAGGAACAGGAAGTGGCTATCAATTAAAAAAGCAAGGCTAACCTAAAAGGTTAGCCTTTACTTTCAAGCTTAGCTACTGCACTATATCATCGCCATAGTTGCTCATAGATGTTATGGATTTAGCATCCCATTTTACTGATACACTCGTACATAATCTATTTGCATTTGCTGCGGGAAAATGCTATCGTCAATACCTTGCTTTCCACCCCAGCCACCGCCCACGGCCAGGTTTAGGAGCAAGTGAAATTTTTTGTCGAAAGGCCAGGCTTCTGAGCCAGTTCCATCGTTAGTGAATTCGTGATATTGTTTCCCATCCATGTAAAAAGAGACTGATTCTTTTGTCCAGTTGATAGCGTACACATGAAAGGAATCGGATAGGCTGTTGCAATAAATACTTCTCCCTTTTTGCGTACCGATGGAATGGTTGTAGGCCCCGGTGTGCACTGTACCAAACAAGCTATCCGGCAGGTAGCCCACGTTTTCCATAATGTCTATTTCGCCGCTATGAGGCCAGTTACCATAGGCCCAATCGGTAGGTAACATCCAGATGGCAGGCCAAATGCCACGGCCTTTTGGCAGCTTGGCTCTAATTTCAAGCCGGCCATACAGCCAGTCGCCTTTGCCTTTCGATACCAGCCGGGCAGATGTATAACCAGCATTCTGGTAAGATTCTTTAATGGCCGTAATGGCCAACATTCCATTGGCTACCTGGGCGTTTTCGCTACGGGCTTTGGTATAGAATTCTTTCTCCTGGTTGCCCCAGCCATTACCGCCAACATCATAGCTCCATTTAGTAGTATCAGGCAGGCCAGTTTGATTAAATTCATCGGCCCATACCAGTTTTTTGAACTGTGCTTTTGAATGCAATCCAGCCATTACGAGCACACAAATCCCTATAAAACCATTTCGTTTTATAATAGACATAAGTCGGTTTTAAGGGTTATTCAATCAGTTTGTACACCCGTACATAATCAACCAACATTTGTTGAGGGAAAATATTATTGTCAACGCCTTGAGCACCGCCCCAGTTGCCACCCACAGCCAGGTTAAGTATCATGAAAAAACGCTTATTAAAAGGCCAGGCTGTGTACCCGGTATTTTGATTGATAAATTCAAAGTATTGTGTTCCATCAATAAATCCTTTCACAGCATAAGGCGTCCAGTCAAGGCGATATACATGAAAGCTATCGGATGCAGAAGGTACAACTTGATTGGTTGTTTTTTGGGTATTGATAATGTGGTTATACGCTTGGGAGTGAATACTAAAATGCACATTATTCTGATCGTAGCCCACATGCTCCATAATATCAATTTCGCCGGAAGCAGGCCAGTTGCCATAACTATTATCGCTGCTCAGCATCCAGATGGCTGGCCAGGTGCCACGGCCACGAGGTAGTTTTGCTCTCACCTCAAACCGGCCATACGTCCAGTCGCCTTTGCCATGGGTTATCATTCGGGAAGATGTGTAATTCATACCATTACTACTCTCCTTCCGGGCTTCAATCACCAGGTTGCCGCTTTCAGCTTTTGAGTTTGATCCGGCAGTGTAGTATTCCAGTTCATTATTGCCCCAGCCACTGCCGCCGGTTTCAAATGTCCATTTGCTACCATCTACTGTGGCGTTATTGAATTCATCCGACCATACCGGAGTTGCTTCAAACTTCCAGTTTTTATCGGTCACGGGTTGGGTGCCGCTGTTTACAATGACATCTTTCTTTTGCGTACAGGCGAATAATCCGGCTGTTGAAACCAGCATTGCCAGCGCTATAATTGACTTACTGTTCATACAAATTTTGTTGTTGATTTTATTCTTGAAAATCTGG
>CAXTDG010000621.1:0-3142 GCA_964242675.1 uncultured Chitinophagaceae bacterium | reverse complement strand
AAGTGGAACAGTTCCGCAAATCTTAACTCAAGATTCTTCCTATCAAATAAGTGTTGCAGGTCTTAAACTTTCAATCAATAAAAACAACGGTCTGCTTCAATCAGTAGAGAACAGCAAAGGGAAAATCTCGTTGGTTAACGGCCCAATCGTTCAACAAGGCGTAAGCAATTTCAAAAACTTCACTTCCCGTTTTGATAGCAGTGCTTTAATTATTGAATCCAAATTTGACAAGAAGGAAAGCTATAACACTTTACAATGGACAATTTATCCATCGGGCATTGTAAAGATGAAAGTTCGTTATTTTCCATCTGCTTATTTCACTGATTTTGTTGGTGTTAATTTTAATTATCCTGATAGCCAAAACTTATCAATCAACTATATGGGTTATGGTCCTTATAGGGTTTGGAAGAACCGAATGAAAGGGGGACAATTCGGAATCTGGGGTAAAGAATTTAATAACTCTGAAACTGGAGAAGCACCGTGGAAATATCCCGAATTTAAAGGCTTTTACAAAAACATGTATTGGTGCGAATTCTTTCAATCCAAACAAAAATCTTTCACCGTTTACACCGAAACCGAAGACCTATTCCTTCGCCTCTTTACACCCGCTTGGAAGACCGACCAATGGCATAATTATGAACCCATTTTTCCGAGTGGTGATATTTCGTTCATGCAGGGCATCAGTAGCATTGGCACTAAAACACAGGGTAGAGAAACCACCGGTCCTATGGGTATGAAAAACATTTTTTACGATTACGAAAAAGATCCGTCAAGAGCATTAGAGATGGTATTATACTTCGATTTTACAGGAAATTAAGAATAAAGTACATTCTCTGCTCGTATATACTTCACGTCCTTTGACACTTAGCGGTCGCATGTAAAATGATGAAACAGCTTGCCATTTTCTTTATTGCATTTTTTGCAGTGCTTTGCGCTACTGCACAGGTAAGTGTGTCCAACTTACTTTGCGAGTCGTTGCAAAATCCCAAAGGCATTGATGTTGTTCATCCTCGTTTGAGTTGGCAATTAGAAAGCAATCAGCGTGGTGTAATGCAAACGGCTTACCAGGTAATTGTTTCCTCTACACCAGAAAAATTAGCTACCAACGATGGCGACCTTTGGAACTCCGGGAAAAGAAGTACTGACTCATCTATCAATGTTACATATAGTGGAAAAAGACTTGATAATAGAACAGTGTGCTTGTGGAAAGTAAAAGCGTGGACCAGTAAGGGCGAAACCGAATGGAGCAACACTGCATCATGGGCAACAGGGTTGCGCTACTACAAGGACTGGGGAAGATGGATAGGTTTTGACCGCTATTTCCCAGGTGATGATGAAGTTACTGGCCGTCTTGCAGCCCGCTATTTCCGTAAAGAAATTTCAATCAACAAAACGGTAGCTAAAGCAACCGTTTATATCATGGGGCTGGGGCTGTATGAGTTGTCGGTTGATGGTAAAAAAATAGGTGACCAGGTATTGGCACCGGTTCCAACAGATTATGGCAAAACGATAAAGTATAATACACTGGATATTACCGCTCCATTTAAGCAGGGAAAACATGCGCTGGGTGTGGTATTAGGTAATGGACGTTTTTATTCGATGCGCCGGGCAAAACCTTACAAAATAAAAACCTTTGGCTTCCCGCAATTGATGATGACGTTAATCATCGATTACACAGATGGTAGTAGCACCACCATTAGAACCGATGATACGTGGAAAGGTACTGCAGATGGCCCCATCACCGCCAATAACGAATACGACGGCGAAACCTATGATGCACAAAAGGAAATGACCGGTTGGGATAAACCTGGATTTGATGAAACCAAATGGCTGAAAGCGGAGTTTGTACAAGAGCCCGGCGGCAACTTTGAGCCACAGCTTACAGCCAACATGAAGGTAATGCAGGATATTGCTGCTGTGTCTATTACTGCAAAAAACAATGGTCGCTACATCATTGATTTCGGCCAGAATTTTTCCGGTTGGGTAAAGTTGAAACTGGCAGATAAAAAAGGAAAAAAAGTTACGCTTCGTTTTGCTGAATCGCTGCAGGAAAATGGTGAGCTATTTACCGCCAATCTGCGTGATGCAAAAGCTACGGATTATTATACATTCAAAGGTGAAGGCATAGAAGAGTGGGAGCCAAAGTTTACATATCATAGTTTTCGCTATGTTGAAGTGAGCGGGTTAACAACAGCTCCTGCCAAAGAAAACTTTACAGGCCGTTTTGTGTACGATAACATGCAAACGCTTGGAACTTTTGAGAGTTCAAATAGTTTGTTGAATCAGATACACAAAAATGCCTGGTGGGGGATAGCTTCCAATTACAAAGGTATGCCGGTAGATTGTCCACAGCGCAATGAACGCCAACCCTGGCTGGGCGACAGGCCCACAAGTGCCTACGGCGAAAGTTTTTTATTCGACAACAGCCGTTTATATACGAAATGGCTCGATGATATTACGGATGCCCAAAAGCCCGATGGAGCCATACCGGATGTTGCACCTGCATTCTGGCGTTACTACAGTGATAACATGACCTGGCCTTCGGCGCTGCCGCTTATTACACAAATGCTATATACACAAACCGGCGATGTCTCCATTGTAAATAAAAAGTATCCAGCCATAAAAAAATGGCTGCAATACATGGGCGATCAATACCTGGATGACGACGGTATACTAACTAAGGACAGTTATGGCGATTGGTGTGTGCCGCCGGTAACAGCGGAAGCAGGTCGGGGCGTAAATGCCGATCAGAAACATCCCAGTGCTTTACTAGCAACGGCTTATTATGCTCATCTTTCAGACCTGATGGCCAAGTTTGCCGGGTTAATTGGCAACAGTGCGGACAGCCTCATGTTTGCTGAACAGGCTGGTAAAGCCAAAGCCGCTTTTCATAAAAAGTTTTATCATAAAGAAGGTTTTTATGGTGAGGATAATCTGACGGATAATCTTTTGCCGGTATATTTTGATATAGTACCTGAAGCATTAAAACCTCTGGTGTGGAAACGGGTGGCGGACATAGTGGAAGTGAAGAATAATAACCATTTAAGTACCGGCCTTGTAGGCGTGCAATGGTTGATGCGGGGGCTGGAAAAAATTGGCCGCAGCGACCTTGCATATAAAGTAGCTACACAAACTACTTATC
>CAXTDG010000620.1:0-3143 GCA_964242675.1 uncultured Chitinophagaceae bacterium | reverse complement strand
AAGTTCCGCGCCGGCAAGGTGCTCAAGGACTCGGTCAACTAACCGGGCGACACGGGCTGGACAGGGGCGATCCGAGCCTCTACCTGCGCCGTTCCGCGTGGTTGGGGCGCATAGCTCAGTGGTAGAGCACTGTGTTCACACCGCAGGGGTCGCAGGTTCAAACCCTGCTGCGCCCACCACGCGGATCGTGTTGGTAGTAGGCAGAGATCGCTGAGCCTTCCCTAAGGCAACAGCCACAAGCCGCGATCGCCGGGGCAGCGGTGCGCCGCGTCGATCTGATCCGTGCATCATTCCGTATCAGCGGATTAGACGGGCTTTATTTTCGATAGCCGTAGTAGCTTTCCATCGCTGCCATCAGGGGCTGATTTTAATAAGGAAAATTTTACGCACCTGTACGGCAAAATACTGGAACCGAAACTGGGCTTATCCCTGGAAGCACATTATTATCTGCTGGTGAATTATACGTATTTCGACAGCTACTTCCACGCTACACAGGCGAGCACCCCTATAAATGTGCTGCGGCTGAGTGCCAGTAAAAAGATTAAGCTCACAAGGCGCTGGAATTTATATTCGGAAATTGACTTCCAACAGCCCACTTCTACTGTCATTCATTTGCCCACCGTTTTTACGCATCATCAGCTGGCTTACGAGGCTAACTTTTTCAAAAACCTTGACCTGAGTACGGGTGTTGAGTTCCGCTATTTTACACCGTTTAAGGCAGATGATTATTCACCCATGACTGGTCAGTTTTTCTGGCAGGATTCGGTTACTATTCGCAACCGGCCCGATGTGGCGGCTTTCCTGCATATGCGTATCAAAAGCTTTAAGCTATTTATTCGGCTGGAAAATCTGAATACCATTGACTTTTCCAACGGATTCGGATTTACAAAAAACAACTTCGCTGCACCCCGCTACCTTACACCGGGTCAGTTTATGCGGATAGGCATCCGCTGGGATTTTATCAATTAAAAAGCAATAGGTAAATTTAGTTCGCTTTGTTTGTATAATAAAGTTGAAGCAGCTTTTGGGGGCATCCCATTGCGCCTGCACTTTCCTGCAATTAGAAATGCAAAAGTGGCGCAAAGGGCCGGGCTATCCGGCAGTAGTCCTCGTCCCGCCAGTTCTAATTTATGAATCATTCACTTCATTAGCCCACCAGAAAAAATTTTGGCGGGACTGTGGGTTACTGCCTGCTATCCCTTGCCTTTCCAATATTTATCAGTCTTACTTTATTTTATCATTCACTAATCGTGGGCATTGCAAAGTGTAATACACTCACAACAAAAAGCCCCTGATAAGTTCTGTACTTATCAGGGGCTTTGAATTATTTGAAAGTTGTTGGCTTTTATTTCGAACGAAATCTTAATTGCCAGCTGGTGGAGTAGCAGGCTGACTAACTGGTGCTTTTGCTGGCGCTGGATTTACAGGTGCTGTTTTTTGAGCAGGAGCAGAGTTAGGTAAGTTATCCAGTGTACGGTTGGTAGTTGGAGCACTGAAGAACAGGCGGGAAGCCAGGCACAGTACGGCAATAACACCGGCAAAAATCCAGGTGCCTTTTTCCAGTACATCTGTAGTTTGCTTTACGCCCATAAACTGGTTACTGAAACCAGCTACATTACCCTGAAGGCCACCACCTTTAGGATTTTGTATTAATACAAAAAAGGCTAATACGGCAGCACATAAAACGATAAGTATTAAGAAAACGACGGTCATTATTTTAGTTGTTTAATTTGGTCAATACGGGCGGCAAAATAAGGTGATTTTTCAGGATGCAACAAACGTAATTTTTCTAATACCTGAATAGCCTGCTGTCGTTTTCCCTGTTTCTGTAAAACATCGGCCATAGATTCAGTTAGTACTTCGCCCTTTTGCAGGGAGTGTGCAGCCTGTGTTTCTACCAGGGGATCAGCCTCTTGCTCCGGGGTATTTGGAAGGCGTTTCATTTGGCGCAGCCAGGAAGTAAAGGTATTTAGCTGTCGTCCAAAGCGGTCGTCTTGTGCAGGTTCACCTTCCAGTTTTATCCCCTGCGAAGCAAAATAATCTATCGTGTGCTGGTAGGCCGTTTCGAACAATAGGTTGTCTTCCGCTGGTTGCTCATTCTTAAAACTACCAGCCGCCTGGGCCAATGATTGGGAGAGCGAGCCAGCAGGCAGCTTTTCTTCGGTTGGTTCGTTCTCCGGCTTAGGCTCTTCTTCATCCGGCGGGCCGGAAAGGTCTATTGCAAATTGAGGCGCTACGAAATCAGCTTCAGGTTGAATAAGGATGGCGGTTTCTGTAACGGGTTGTTCTGCTGTTTCTACTAAAGACAGTAAATCGGTTTTGTCTATTGCTTCCTGATGTAGTAGCCAGTGCAACCGAGGAATATTATTGAAAAAAACGGCTGTGTGTTGAGCTGATGTTTCTAACTCTGAAGTATCTTTTTTAGTAGCAGTATTTATAAGTTGGCCTGTAGCAAACCATGGGTATTGCTGGTGCCAGTTAGTGGCATCGGGGTGTTGGTCTAAAATTTCTTTTATAAAAGTCATGCAGAAAAAGGTTCAGGAGGCAAGCATCAAGTCTCAAGGTTAAAAAGCAACGCCTAGGAAGCAAAGGCCAAATATCAAGTCTCAGGGTTTAGGAAACAAGTAAAGGAAAGAGAAAATCAAATTATAATGGATAGCACCTTGATACTTGTGTCTTGAAGCTTACGCCTTACCTCTTTACCATTCAGAAAAAAGCTTATTGAAAATTTCATCTGTAATACCCCGTACAATTTCATCGGTCAGCGTTTGTTCTACACTACTAATAGTCTGGCTACTGGGAAATTCAAAACTTTTAGAAACACTTACCGGCGTTTCTTTCTGATTCTTATTGTCTTTGAGTGTTAGGTTTACCCCTACGTTTAGCCGGTTGATGCTGGCCTGCTGGTTGCTGATACCCGATGTAGTAACCGTGTAGTCAACAATAGAACCGATAATTACATAGTCAGCATCATCGCTATTGGTACGGGTAAGCCGGGTTTGTCCTACAATTTTTTGCTGTAGTCTATCATTCAGCTTTGGCGCTAACTGGGCATTAATGTATCGGGCCTTATTGTCTATATAAGCTAGTTTAATAGTCTTTATCTCCGGCGGAATACTGGTGTCATTAAACTTATAAGCACC
>CAXTDG010000619.1:0-3143 GCA_964242675.1 uncultured Chitinophagaceae bacterium | reverse complement strand
CATTAGGATATCCAATATATTTTTTGACCATTATTGGCGTATGGAAATTGTTAGGCGTAGTTGCAGTTCTTATCCCCAAATATCCCATACTGAAAGAATGGGCCTATGCTGGTTTTTTCTTTCTGATGTCGGGAGCTATTTTTTCTCACATGGAAGTTGGAGACGCAGCCAAGGAATTTTTCGGGCCTTCATTATTGATTGTATTGACTTTAACTTCCTGGTATTTAAGACCGGGTGATAGAAAAGTAGTCAGCATATATTAGAAAATAATTCATAATGTCTTGCTTGTTAGCTGATCATTGTTCATTAGTTGATGGGCTGCCGGATGGCCAGCGGTAGCCCGTAAGGCGCTGGAGCAAGAATAGACTAGCGAAGCTGTGAAGCAAAGACGGCGCTGCGGACTACTGCAGGCCAGCCGGAACAAAAGCTCCTCCTGGCTTCTACTGCTCACAGCCCCAAATTGTATTTCGTATTTTTTACAAAAGAATAAGGGCGAACACAAAGTTCGCCCCTACGGTTGCGGCCAATCACGAACGCAATCATTTTGTTTTTAGTAATTACTCGCCTTCCACAATTGTTTCTTTCGCACTCGTAGTAGGCTTTTGCCAGGGCTTCGGGGCATCGCTACCAGCCATTTTCACAATCTTGGGTGTGAACTTTCCGACAACATCTACCAACGCCTGCTGGCTTTGCATTACGGCCTCAATGTTTTTATAGGCAAATGGTGCTTCATCCAGTCCGCCGCCGAGCAGTTTTACGCCCCATTTTTCCAATTCTTCTTTCATCATTTTAGGCGTAATGCTTTTCAGGGCAGCGGTACGGCTCATCAGTCGGCCTGCGCCATGGCTGGCAGAGTTTACAGAAGCTGCTTCGCCCTTTCCTTTCACAATAAATCCTGGGGCCGTCATGCTGCCGGGAATAATGCCCAACACGCCTGCACCGGCTGGTGTGGCACCTTTCCGATGAACAATTACTTCCCGGCCCTCAAATTGTTCCTTCCACGCAAAGTTGTGATGGTTCTCCACCATTTTCAGTGGCTGTCGGCCTAACTGCTTTGCAATCTTCTCGTGTATGATGTGGTGACAGGCAGATGCATAGTCGCCCGCCAGATTCATCGCAATCCAGTATTCCATGCCTTCCTGCTCACTGAGGTTCAACCAGGCAAGGTTGCTGGCCTCTTGTGGCAGCCTGCGTTTTTGCTTCGCAATCTTGGTGTAATGTGCCGCAATGTTGGCTCCTAAGGCACGGCTTCCGCTATGGCTTAGCAAGCCCACGTATTGACCGGCAGGTACGCCCATCACTTCGTCTTTTTCGGCAATGTCTACCACGCCAAATTCCACAAAGTGGTTACCACTACCGCTGCTACCCAATTGCCGCCAGGCCCTGCCCTGTAGGTTTTTCAGCAAAGGGATTTCGCCGAAGGCCGGATTGTCCATTACCTCATCATCGCTGGCAACTTTAAACTGTGCGCCACTACCAAATAGTGTTGCTTCGTTTATTTCCCTGGCAAAATAATCCTGCCGGGTTTCCAGCTCTTGCGGATTAATTTCGAAAATGCTAAGGCACATGCGGCAGCCAATATCCACGCCTACACCGTAAGGAATAACTGCATTTTCAGTAGCCAGTACGCCGCCGATTGGTAGCCCATAACCGAAGTGTGCATCAGGCATCAACGCACCTGCAACAGCCACGGGTAATTTAGCGGCACTGTACATTTGGTGCAGAGCACCTTGCTCAATGCCTTCACTTCCAAAAATAGCGAAGGGAATACCACTTTGGTTTAGCGAAATTTCTGCGCCATCTACCTCGCCTTTTTCTTCTGGTAAAAAGAACTTTGCAATGGGTGCCAGCACTTCATCTTCTGTGTAATCTTCTGGCTTTTCCATTACTGATTTTAAGATGGCGAGTGCTTCTTTTTCTGTGTGATGCTTGTAGTGTTTTTCCATTATGTTTTTCGCCAGGCTAATAACGGGTGATTCGGGATAACCGATGACCCGTAATTGCCGCCCGGTGAGTTTTAATTTTGCCATAGGTTTGATAGTTATAAGTTATGAGAGATGAGTTATGAGCGGTTAAATACAGTAGCTTGTTAACTGTAGTTTCTAATTTTGCTTCGTTTTCTTATAACTCATAATTCATCTCTCATCTTTCTTGTTCTTAATTTTCTAAAATTGCTTCTCTACGGAAGCCCATTACCTGTACTGATTTTGATTCGTAATTGCTTTCATTCTGATTGCTTATTTCAGCTATCGTCATGGGTTTGGTAATAACCTTATCATAACCAAAATGATTACTCAGATTCTGTGCTTTTTCTATGCTCAGCTTTCCAAATTCGTAGCGAGCAATCAGGCGACCTTTCCGCATTAGGGCACTATCAATTAAGGTTAATGAACTGTTGAAAGTGCAGATCAATTGTACATTCAAAAAATCTGATAAAAGACCATCTGAAATATTCAGCAAATTGGACACAGATGAGTCACTCGAAATCTTCCGGTCCATGATGATGTTTTCCGCATCTTCAATAATGAGGACTGAATTTGGGTTATTAATAAGAATTTCAATAAGGGCTGGGTCCATCAAATTACCTGCTGCACTGGGTGATAGAAATAATACACGTTTGTTTAATTTGCCCACCAGGTAACGCAGGTAGGTTGTTTTACCTGTACCCGGCAAACCATGCAATAGCACAATGCCTTTGTCCTTTTTCTGACCTAATCTTTTGCTGATGGTTTGGTGCACTTCTGCAAAGTCATCTTCGTAAAAAAGGTCAATATCCAGCCGGGTGCGTTTTATCTCCATCGCTTTCAGTTCCAGACCGTGCCGGGCCTGTACAATCAGATTAATCTCAGCCGGTTCACGCCGGGCTTTTTTCTTTATAGGCCCTGCCAGTTTTACAACAGCTTTAGAGAATTCTTTTTCTGTTTCCGGATATAATACATAGCAAGAATAAGAGTTGAATTCCAGTATGCAACCATTGCTGAGTATCAAAACGTTTTCATCAAGACTAGCCTTATCGTTATTCTTGTAATAAGACTGGCTTACATGGGTACGGGTAACGAGAGAACCATGAGTTGCTACAAATATTCCGTAGGCTTTTTCACCATCAATATTACCGATGTAGTCCATATGCGGCAGCGTACCAA
>CAXTDG010000618.1:2024-3146 GCA_964242675.1 uncultured Chitinophagaceae bacterium | reverse complement strand
ATACGCCGATAAATTATTGGCTGGGTTTAAGCCCGCTGAAGTTATTTTTCAGCGAAGCCTGCAACGCACTTTCAAAGAATATTTCGGCCTGCGTTTTCATACCTATCTGCTCGACGAATGGATAATGGACGAAACCTACGCTACCGAAACGCTGATGAAACATTTCGGAGTGCATTCACTCAAAGGCTATGGCGTAGAAGATATGCACCTGGGGCTGGTAGCCGCCGGTGCCGTACTGCATTATCTGAAAGACACCGAGCATCCCAACCTACAGCATATCACCGGTGTGCAGCGCCTCAATCAGGAGGAGTTTATGTGGATGGATCGCTTTACCATCCGCAACCTGGAAATACTACATTCTTCAGTCGAAAATGGCTACACCCTGCTTCGTACGCTGGACAATACGGTTAGCCCTATGGGGGCCCGTCTGCTGCGTCGCTGGCTGGCATTACCCTTGAAGGATATAAACCGAATTAATGAACGTCTAAATGCCGTAGATTTCCTGGTAAAAGAAACTGAACTACGGACCAGCCTTACGCAGCTTATAAAAAGTTGTGGCGATATAGAACGGATGGTGAGCAAGGCACCGTTGAAAAAAATAAACCCACGGGAAATGCTGCAGGTAGCCAAAGGGCTGGAAGCAGTAGATGTAATTAAAAGTTTGTGTGCCAAAGCAAATAATCCGTTGATCAGAAAACTGGGTGATGCCTTGAATCCTTGTAGCTATCTGGCTTCAAAAATCATTGCATATCTCGTTGCACAACCACCGGTCGCAGTAGCTAAAGGTGGCCTCATTTCCGAAGGCATTCATGGTGAACTGGATGAACTGCGGAACATATCTACGACCAGTAAAGATTACCTGGCGCAACTGCAAGATCAGGAATCACAAACCACTGGCATTACCAGTTTAAAGATTGGTTTCAACAACGTGTTTGGCTACTACTTAGAAGTAACGAATATTCATAAAACTAAGGTGCCGCTACACTGGACTCGTAAGCAAACGTTGGCCAATGCTGAACGTTATATAACGCCGGAATTGAAAGAGTACGAAGAAAAAATAATGGGTGCTGATGAAAAGATTTTAGCTATTGAAATGCAGTTGTTTGATGAATTGCTCACTAG
>CAXTDG010000618.1:0-2014 GCA_964242675.1 uncultured Chitinophagaceae bacterium | reverse complement strand
AGTAAATGGGCAAACGTTGGCTACACTGGATTGCCTTTGCACCTTTGCTCAAAATGCATTGCATTTTAAATACACAAAACCAGAAGTACATAATGGTCTGGAATTGCAGCTTACCAGTAGTCGCCATCCCGTAATTGAACGCCACTTACCTGTTAGCGAGACGTATGTAAGTAATGATCTTTTGCTCGACCCTGCTGATCAACAAATTATAATACTTACCGGACCGAACATGAGCGGTAAAAGTGCATTGCTAAGGCAAACGGCATTGATAACCCTAATGGCACATGTAGGCAGCTTTGTACCCGCTACAATTGCACATATACCACTGACGGATAAAATCTTTACCCGTGTAGGTGCCAGCGATAACTTAAGCGGCGGCGAAAGCACTTTTATGGTGGAGATGAATGAAACTGCGAGCATCATTAATAACATCTCCGAACGTAGCCTGATATTGCTAGATGAAATTGGCCGTGGTACCAGTACGTACGATGGTATTTCTATTGCCTGGAGCATTGTAGAATATCTGCAAAGCAGTACCTGCAAACCCAAGACGTTTTTTGCAACGCACTACCATGAATTAAATGAATTAGAAAGTAAACTAACTGGTGTAAGAAATTATCATATTACAAATAAAGAAGTTGCCAATAAAATTATATTTCTGCGCAAATTAGCTGAGGGCGGCAGCCGTCATAGCTTCGGTATTCACGTAGCTCGTATGGCCGGTATGCCACCACAATTAATTAATAGGGCCAATGAAATTTTGAGCCAGTTAGAAAGCTTTCATGAAGAAAACGGCGGGGCACCAAATGAAAAAAGAAAACAGGAAGAAAGCAGTATTTCAAAAACCTTAACAGCTAATACCGTAACGCAGCTAAACGGCACAAGCAAGGCAATGAGGAATTTGAATTTACCGCAAATGCAGCTTTCAATTTTTGATGCTCATAGCCAAACGTTTGATGATATAAGAACAATGCTTACAAACATTGATATCAACCGTCTTACACCAGTAGAAGCCCTGCTAAAGTTGAATGAAATTAAAGGAATGCTTAAATAGGCTGTATTTATTCATAATACTTGAAACAGGATAAAAGTGCCCAAACTGGATAGTAGCGCCTGTTAAAAAGATGTTTAGGTAAACTTTTTTAGAAAACATCTGATAAATGTGTTTTTCCCGACATGTTTTCCTGAGTAGTTATTTCCTCATTGAATTCTAATTGCAACACCAAAAGCGCTGAAAAACAGTCGTTTAAGGCTGGCACACAAATAGCTATACAGGCAGTAACTATGCAAAATGATAGACTTGGCTTGTTTTCGGATGAATTGTTTAAGAATGATATTCTATGTTTCTCGCATTTGCGATGGGGCTTTGTATACCAGCGCCCACAGCATCTAATTACCCGTTTTGCAAAACATACACGGGTATTTTTTATAGAAGAGCCAGTGTACTATGATGGTAAGCCTACTTTACAAGTTTCGCTTCAAGATAATGTGTATGTGGTAATACCGCATTTGCAACACGGCACACATGAGCAGGCGGTACAGCTACAGCAGGAGTTGGTTAATGATTTAATTATTAACCAGAATATTGGGAATTACATTAGCTGGTACTACACTCCAATGGCAATACCTTTTACACGGCAATTGCAACCTGTAATAACTGTATATGATTGTATGGATGAACTGGCGGCATTTAGGTTTGCTCCGGTTGAACTGGTACAATTGGAAAAGGAATTATTACAGAAATCAGATGTTGTATTCACTGGCGGACATACTATTTACCAATCAAAGAAAAACTCGCATCATAATATTTATCCTTTTCCAAGTAGTATAGATAAAGAACATTTTGCACAAGGTCGTCGGACAGATGTTGAGCCGGATGATCAGAAAAACATTCCGCATCCACGGTTAGGCTTTTATGGTGTAATTGATGAACGCTTCGATATTGAACTGATTCGCCACGTAGCTGAAGCTAAACCCGAATGGCAGTTTGTATTAATTGGACCTATTGTAAAGA
>CAXTDG010000617.1:0-3147 GCA_964242675.1 uncultured Chitinophagaceae bacterium | reverse complement strand
AAGCTGTACTGAACGGTAGAAAGTTGTGCGCCGTAGCTGGATAGCGGGATTCTATTTATCAACTGCGTTTGAGTTTGCAATGCCTTTTCCAGAAACTGTTTCGCCACCCCGTAATCCTTTTGTTCCTGGTGCAGCAGCCCCATGTGCAGTTGTATCTCCGCCAAATCAGACAGGGCATTGGTAGCTGTGCCGCCATCAGCCATTTCCTGCCTCAGTTGTAGCGATTCCAGAAAGGCCAGGTTAGCAGAGTCGTATTCAGGCATTTTCCGGTACAGGTCGCCCAGGTTCATAAGCGTTTCGGCTATGTCGGATTTGTAAGCAGCAGCGTTGCCAACAGCCAGCCTGCGGCTAATGGCCAAAGCAGCTTTGAAACTTCTTTCGGCCATTCCAAAATTTCGCTGTTCGGTATGGGTCAGCCCTATGTTATTTTGAATGTCTGCTATTTGCCGGTCGTAAATATTCAGGCTATCAGCCGCCATATCTTCATACAACTGCAAAGCCTGGTTGTAAGTTTTTTCGGCAGGTGCATAGTTATAAGTATCGTTGTATAAGGCACCCAGGTTTAGCAAAGTGGCTGCTAAAAGTGGCTGAAAGAAAGGAGCATTTTCCTTAACCTGTTTTTGGCGAATAGCCAGTGCTGTTTTAAAAGCTTGTAATGCAGCCAGGTAATTATTTTTTGATCGATACACCAGCCCCAGATTTGTTTGCGTCATAGCCACGTAAGCTTCGCTTGTGGCCAGGTTGCTATCGGCTAGTGCCTTACTTTTTTCTAATGCCAACATCAAAAATTTCAGTGCCTGGTCGTACTTGCCGGTTTGCCGGTACAAATAACCCAGGCTATTCCAAGCTTTCACCCTGTCAAAATCGGTACGGGCCAGTTCCAATGATTTTGCATAAAATTCACCCGCCTTATCATACTGCATTTGCTGTTGCAAAAAGCTGGCGTAGCGGTACGCATTTTCAAACTCAAGACTATCGTGACGCACCAAAAAAGCTAATGTTGAATCGGCTTTTTCGAAGTTGAATTCTATCATGGCCAGCCTCGATTGTGCTAACAGATTACGGCGATGTATTTCCAGAGTGCGGGTATCCCCAGCCTGTGCAGCATTTTGCGCCATTTCAAAGTTTTTTTCGCTTTGCATATCGGCCCGTATCTGTATCGCTTTTTCAATATTGCCCTGCCGGAATGATTCGGTAGAAATTCGTTCTGAATCTGAAATCTTATCCTGGTTTACACTGCTTATTTCTACTGCCAACTCCGGCACTTTCGTTTTTTGTTCGGCTATCTGCTGGGCCAACTGCTTGTTCTGTAGTTTCAGGTCTTCAAAGCTTTTTTCCATCAGCTTTACAATGGCTTTACTATTATCCTGAACCAGCTTTTTTTGCCTGGCTTCCAGGTTCATGGTAATGATCTGTAATTGACTGACAGACTCTAGTGGTAGGTTTATTTCCAGCTCCTTTGGGTCGGTAGTTACCCATCCCGGTTTTTGAGCCGTAATCTGTACCGGCATACCCGGCTTCATATCAGGAAATACCAAGATGAAATAGCCGTCTTTGTCGGACAATGCAGGGTTGGCATGTACGGCCCTGATGGTTACACCGGCTACTGGTTTGTTGCCGCTGTTTTGCTCCCGTATACAGCCATGCAATTTTTGGGCATATACGCTATTAGGCGGGCAAAGCGTAGCAATGAGGAGGAAGCTAACAAAAACAGGTATTTTCATGAATGCTCAGGTTTATCCGGTAAGGGATAGAGGTATCCGTTTTACCGACGCATTATGACGCAGACGGTTAATAGGAATTGGCGTTTTTGTTTGAAAACAGGTGAAGCTGTCCGGCTCTCCAAAATACCTTTTAGCCCTATAAAAAGCAAATAGATAAATACAAAAAATAAGTAAGAAAGAGTAAACGGTTATTAACGTCTGCCGAGATTATAGAAGATTTTTACAGCTATCTGAAAAAGCCGACTCGAAGCTGGTACTAGGCAGTAATTTTCTCTCCTGCTAAAAGTCTTGCAAGTGCTGCTTAGGCAAATTTGTTTTCCAAATTTTGACTGATGCAATGAAACAGAAATTTATACCGTCTATAGTAAGTATGAAAAAGATTGTAATTGCCTTACTGGCCATTATTGCTATCGCCAGTTGCCATAAATCGGTAGAGGTAAGAGATGCCTCATTAAATGGGAAATGGGAACTCCGCAGCTCGTCAGGCGGAATTGCAGGTATAACGTATAACTACCCCGCTGGCAACGGCAACACAATGACTTTTAAAATAGACAGCAGCTTTACTGGTACAACAGGTATTTCTACCGGTACTACCATCCACAATGGCACTTACAGAACTACTTCGAATGTAATAAATGGCCAAAGCCGGAATTACTTATACATCAAAACAGACAATAATTCTGAAGTTCAGTATGACCTTACACTGAAAAAAGACAGCCTTTTTATTTACCCGTCAGGTATAGCTGATGGTTTTAGAACGCTCTGGATAAAGCAATAGCAATAGGCTACACCAAGTAAGAGGTGCTAATCCATCTGCTAAAAAAGGAATTAGTTTTTTGTGATAGAAACAGTAAACCTAGCTTCTAACCCGCTACAAGAATGCCTTTTAACTCCATTCTTCTTTTTCCTTAATCGCTTCATTTTTAGTTACCCGCTGGCTAATTACAACACTGATTTCATATAGAATAATAAGCGGTACTACCACAATCATCTGGCTCATCCAATCGGGGGAAGGGGTAATAACGGCGGCTATTACCAGTAATGCTACGTAGGCATACTTACGGTATTCTCTCAAAAACTCCGGCGTTATCAGGCCAATACGGGTTAGCACAAAACTTACCACCGGCAGCTCAAATGCAATACCTGCACCAACAATAATATCTACCAGATTATCGGTGTAGTCAGCAATGGTAGGCCGGGTAACGATAGCCGCACCCGTACCCAACTTATAATTAGTTAGAAAACTAAACGTAAATGGTGCCAGCAAAAAGTAGCCAAACGCTACGCCGCACATAAAGAAAAATGTTACCCAAAAGATAGCCCCACGGGTATTCTTCAGTTCGTTGGGCTTTAGCGCTGGCTATATCAACCGCCATACTTCCCCGAAAACCTACGGGACAGCCAGTATAAAACACCACACAAA
>CAXTDG010000616.1:0-3156 GCA_964242675.1 uncultured Chitinophagaceae bacterium | reverse complement strand
GAAAAGCAAAACGCTACAAATAGTAAAGATATGGATCTGGCAAAAAAGTCAAATTACAATGGTGCATCAGCGCTCAAAAGTCAGAATGCTTTATTAGAGAAAAAAGTATCTGATTTGACTGCTGAAGTACGACTTGCACAAGTTGACTGCAATTTGACCCGTGCAGATGCTTCACAAATTATTTCCAGTTCCAAACAACGTAAAAATCTACTTTCCGATGCATTAGGCACTTTAAATACGCTTTCTGTTACAGGAGACCCAGCTATCAAAAAGAAAGTGGCCGACAAAATAGTTCGCCTGAACCAGGTTGCCTCAACCGTACATGACTAAATAAAGCGAATGCTATTAGAATAACAATTGGCAATTAGAGAAGCAACTTAGCTTTTCTAATTGCTAATTGTTGTATTTATACTCGATGCCCATAGTGTTTCAAACTGGCTTAACAGTAATTAAGGATTGAATTTTGAGAATAATAATTTTAATAAAATAAAATTTGGTCATTCAAAAATACCATCGTTACCTTTGCTTAACGCTGTTAAATGATTTACAAGCGTACAAATAAACGATGGCCAGTAAAGATCGCATCTTGCGTTTAAAGGAAGAAACTAGGGTTAATATCCTTACTGCCGCTCTCCAGATTGTAAAAGAAGAGGGCTGGCAGTCGCTTAGTTTGCGCAAAATTGCTGACAAGATTGAATACACTGCACCCATCATTTATGAGTATTTCGCTAACAAAGAAGCCATTTTGCAGGAATTAACAAGGCAGGGCTACACACTTCTCTTTAATCGTTTGAAAGAAGCAAAAGATCAACACGAAGGTCCGGCAGACCAGTTGGAAGCGATGTGGATGGCCTACTGGAACTTTGCTTTTGCAGAAAAAGAATATTACCAGATTATGTATGGCGTAGAAATGAACTGCTGTGCTTATCAGCAAAAGTTTGAAGAAGCCGTCTGGACGGCCGACATTTTTTGGGACACCATAGCAGAACTAACCAAACACAAAACGCCCATTCCCAGCGAGGATGATCTTTGTACCTGGTACTACACCTACTGGTCTATCGTTCACGGCCTGGTGTCTATCAATATTGTGAATATTGGAGCAAGAGAAGAAATAGCCAAGATCGTTTTGAAGAATGCTATCTCCGGCATTACCCGTTCTATATCCGACTAAAAATTTTTTAGTCACCTACTTAACACTGATAAATAATTTAATCATTAAATAATCTGCCCTTTAAATCGAAGGCCTACTTTCTTAACAAATCATACTTAACACCATTAAATAAATTAACTACATTATGAAATACAAATTATTAGTATTAGGGGCGCTTGCAATCTTTGGGTGCAAGCAATTACAAACGCCTGAAGCAGCAGCCCCACCGCCACCACCTACCGAAATCGTAACCATCGCCGCTGGAAATGCCATTACCGATAATGAATATACCGCAGCACTGGAAGGAAAATCAAACGTTGAAATTCGCCCACAAGTACAGGGAAACTTAATACAGGTTTTTGTGGACGAAGGCTCATTTGTAAGAGCCGGTCAACCCTTATTCAAAATTAATGATTTGCCTTATCGGGAACAGTACAATAGTGCTGTAGCTAGTCTTCACGCTGCTGAAGCATCTATTGCAAGTGCTCAGGTTGATATTGACAAATACACGCCGCTGGTACAAAACAAAGTGATTTCAAATGTGCAATTGAGAGCTGCTCAAGCCACCCGACAAATGGCTTTGGCTAATAAAGAAAGTGCCCAATCTGCTGTGGCGGCGGCCAAGATCAACCTTAATTATACACTGGTAACATCACCAGTAAGTGGCTATGTTGGTCGCCTGCACAAGAAGCAAGGAACGATTGTAAGCCAAGCCGATGCGGAACCACTTACAACCGTATCAGATGTGCAGGATGTATACGCCTACTTTTCCTTGAGTGAAGGTGATTTTATCCGCTTTAAATCGCAATATGCTGGTAATACTTTGAACGATAAAATCAAGTCTTTACCACCGGTGTCTTTAGTATTGGCTGACAACTCTTTGTACGAACAAAAAGGCCACATCACCATGGTTGACGGGCAGTTTGATAAGAACACTGGCGCCATTACCCTACGGGCAACTTTCCCCAATGCACAGGGCATGCTGCGTACCGGCAACACCGGAAAAGTTAGACTATCAATGCCGCACAATAATGTAATGATGGTGCCCGCTTCTGCCACCATGGAAGTACAGGATAAAGTATTTGTATACGCTGTTGACGACAGTAACAAAGTGGCCAAACAACCCATCAAAATTGTTGGTAAAAGCGGTACCGATTACCTGATTCAGGAAGGTGTAAAACCCGGCGACCGCATCGTTTTCTCTGGCCTCGACCACTTGCAGGACGGCGTTATCATCAAACCTATTGCACCCAAAACTCAATTATCTATGAAGCAGTAATATTTCGATTTGTGAGACAGGAATTGGGATTAAAACTCACCCCTTTCCTTAGTTCGTGTCTCACAAATCGAAATTAGTGCTCCACTGCCCTTATCTCTAAAGCGCTGGTTTGTTTTTACCCGAACCAGTATTTAAAAGCTATTTTATGTTCAAAAAATTTATAGAACGGCCCGTTCTATCTACCGTTGTGTCCATACTACTCGTTATTTTGGGTATTATTGGGCTCACCAGCTTGCCTTTGCAGCAGTTCCCGGACATTGCACCACCGGCTGTACAGGTAACGGCTCTTTATCCCGGCGCTAATGCAGAAACCGTTTTGCGTTCCGTTGCCCCTTCGCTGGAAGAAAGTATTAACGGTGTGGAAAGCATGAGTTACATGAGTTCTACTGCCAGTAACGACGGTTCTTTAGTCATTACCGTTTACTTTAAACTGGGTACGAATGCCGACCAGGCAGCCGTAAACGTACAAAACCGGGTAGCCCAGGCCACCAGCCAATTGCCGGCGGAAGTTGTGCAGGCAGGTATCACCACGGCCAAGCAGCAAAATAGTTTGCTAATGGTGGTCGACTTGTATGCGGAAGACGAAAAGGCATACGACCAAACGTTCTTAGCCAACTATGCTCAGATCAATATTATCCCTGAAATTAAACGTATCCCCGGCGTAGGCCAGGCACTCATTTTCGGGGGTAATAAAGATTACTCCATGCGGGTATGGCTGAAACCTGCA
>CAXTDG010000615.1:0-3166 GCA_964242675.1 uncultured Chitinophagaceae bacterium | reverse complement strand
TTTTTCTACACCGGTGTATCAAGCTCTTTCAAAAATGTCCCTTTGCATTTGGTGCAATCTTAGCACTAGGACTAAGTGTTAGTTTGGTGATACAAGCTATGGCAAACATGGCTGTGGGCGTGGGGCTTTTCCCGGTTACAGGTGTTACTCTTCCGCTGGTTAGCATGGGCGGAACTTCGTTTCTATTTACCTGTTTTGCAATTGGGATAATTTTAAGTGTAGCCCGAAATGTGGAGAAAATGGAAGGAAAAGAACCTTTGCCAGAAGCTAAGAGCGAAGAGGTAGTTCCTGCTTAAATAATACAAATAACTGAGCGGTAAAATAGTGTGACTCTACCGCTCGTTTTATATGAATAATGAACCTAAAATAATAGTAGCAGGTGGCGGCACTGGCGGGCATATTTTCCCGGCGGTAGCTATTGCTAATGCCATCAAAAAAATAGTTCCGGCAACACAATTTTTATTCATTGGTGCCAATGGGAAAATGGAAATGGAAAAAGTACCACAGGCAGGTTTCAGGATTGAGGGATTGGATATTGCCGGTTACAACAGAAGTTCTTTGATAAAAAATATTGGCTTGCCTTTTAAGCTCATCAAAAGCTTTTTTCAGGTAAGAAAACTGGTAAATAGCTTTAAGCCGGATGCAGTGATTGGCGTTGGTGGCTATTCTACTTTCCCGGTGCTGAAGTATGAACAGGCTAAGGGTATTCCAACCTTCATCCACGAAAGCAATTCGTTTGCAGGCAAAAGCAATCAGTTGTTAGGAAAAAAAGCAACGAAAGTTTTTACAGCTAGCAGCGGAATGGAAAGGTTTTTTCCTGCTGATAAATTGCTGGTATATGGAAATCCGGTTCGGAAAGAAATAACGCAGCAAAAAGTAACACAGGAAGTTGCAATACAGCAATTTGGATTAGAGCCGGATCAGCTGACCGTATTGGTAGTAGGAGGTAGCCTTGGTGCAAAAAGTATAAATGAAGCGTTAGCAAAGCATATTGACGAATTTGCAAAAAATGATTTGCAACTTATCTGGCAAACTGGTAAAACGACTGCTGCTGCATATCAGAATATTGGGCATAACAAAGCAGGCATTTGGGTTGGCGATTTTATCACCAATATGAATGTAGCTTATGCTGCGGCCGACATTATAATTAGCCGGGCAGGCAGCGGAGCAATAGCCGAATTATGTATCGTAGGTAAGCCAGCCGTATTGGTTCCATTTCCATTTGCTGCAGAAGATCATCAGACAGCAAATGCCATGGAACTGGTAGACAAAAATGCGGCGCTAATTATTAAAGATGCTGAAGCAAAAAATCAATTAGTGGCAACAGTAATTGCACTGGCAAAAGATATCGCCTTACAAACCAGCCTGGCAAAAAATATTGCTGATCTAGCTATCATCAATGCAGATGAACGGATTGCAACAGAAATTTTAAAAACAATCGGCGCATGGAATTAAGCAGTATCAAAAGGGTCTATTTCATTGGCGCTGGTGGCATAGGCATGAGTGCTTTGGTTCGCTATTTTTTAAACAAAAAAGTTATTGTAAACGGATACGACAAAACACCTACACCACTCACCAATAAGCTCATTGAAGAAGGTGCTAGCATTCATTTCGAAGATAGTGTTGCCTTGGTAGATAAGGAAGCTGATATGGTCATTTTTACACCCGCCATTCCCAAAGACCATTTGGAGATGAACTGGTATAAAAACAACGACTTTACGCTATTTAAACGGAGCGATGTTTTGCAAATTATTACGCAGGATATGTTCAACATTTGCATTGGTGGTACGCATGGCAAAACAACCATCAGTACCATGACGGCGCACCTGCTGCATTATTCCGGTTTTGGTTGTACAGCATTTCTTGGGGGTATTTCTTCTAACTACAACACCAATTTTTTACACGATAGAAATGATGTATGTGTAGTAGAAGCAGATGAGTATGATAGAAGCTTTCATAAGCTAAGTCCATCTATTGCTGTAGTAAGTGCTATGGATCCGGACCATCTGGATATTTATGGTACACCGGAAGCTATGCAGGATGCATTTGTAGCGTTTGCAGAAAGGACGAAAAGTGAAGGCACATTAATTTATAAAAGTTCGTTGAGCAGGCTACAAAATGCAACTATTCAGCACAAGCTTACTTACAGCTTATATGATAGTACTGCTGATGCCTATGTGGATAATCTGACCCCTCACAATGGTGGGTACTTTTTTTATGCACACGTTAGAAATGAGGTCATAAAAAATCTATACTTGTCTGTTGGTGGACTGCATAATGTGGAGAATGCTTTGGTGGCAATTACGATAGCAAAAGAGCTAAAAATTAGCGATGAAAAGATACGAACATCCCTAGCTGATTTCAAGGGCGTAAAGAGGCGGTTTGAATATGTACTGAAGAATGACGACCATGTAGTGATTGACGATTATGCTCATCATCCTGAAGAGTTAAATGCGCTGATTAGTGGAACAAGAAGCGTTTTTCCGGAAAGAAAACTGACGCTTGTTTTTCAGCCGCATCTTTTTAGTCGAACGAAAGATTTGGCAGATGAATTTGCAGCAGCGCTGGACAAAGCAGATGAAGTGGTATTGCTACCTATTTACCCGGCAAGAGAACTGCCAATAGAAGGCGTAAGTAGCCAAATGATTTTAGAAAGAATGAAAAGCGAAAAGAAGGAATTAATTGAAAAAGAGAACCTGATAAGTTGGGTGAAAAATAGTAATCCTTCCCTTTTATTAATAGCTGGTGCCGGAGATATAGATGCATTGGTAAAACCAATAGTAGAAATACTGAATTAGGAAAGAATGACTTCTACCAAAAGACAACCCAAATGGAAACGCTTGCTACCGTCGGTGTTATGGACACTGGCGGGTGTTGGTTTGTTCATTTTGCTGGTTAGCGCTATAGGTAGAAATGGTCATCTGCGTTGTACAGGTTTGGAAATATCAATTGAAGGCTACAAAAATGAAATGTTTATTAGCGAAACGGATGTGAAAGCGCTTATTGAAGATGATCTTTCTCATAGAGTAAAGGGATGTGCTATTGATGCAATGAACCTGCGGAGGCTGGAAGGCATTTTGGAAAAAGATAATTGGGTAAGCAAAGCACAACTGTTTATTGATAGTAAGCAGATGCTACACGTATGTATCCGTGAGCAGTTGCGAGT
>CAXTDG010000614.1:0-3170 GCA_964242675.1 uncultured Chitinophagaceae bacterium | reverse complement strand
GTTGGCGGAATAATGAAATGTCTTCGTATGCTACTTTGATGCCTTCGGGCGGTAGATTGACAGATAACAATTTGGGTGGTGGCAGTTGCAGCCGAATGCTTTTATCGGAAACAGATACATCGCTGGCGGTCAGGTCTTTTAAATCGATCCCTGCTTTGACGGTGGCTTCGCAGGTGATGAGGATTTTGCGGTCGCCGAACTTGTACCAGGTTTGATTATCGTTAGCTTTTACCACTTTGCTTACGGTGTATTCTACAGTAGCCAATTCCTGCATTTGTTGCAAAGCCATTACCGTTTCGGCTGGCAGCGGCAGTTTTTTTTCTTGCTTGCAAGAGAATGTGGCTACTGCTAAAAATAAAAAAATCAGTTGCTTCATTGAGGAGCGAAAGTTACAACCGGTAGGTACAAATGGTTTTGTAAAATGGCTGCTGCCAATTGGGGATGCCTGCTGCGCAACTTGTCCCGACTGTTCGGGAGAGGAGCGCCAGGGATAGGAGGCAGTAGCCCACAGGCGGCGTAGGGGTAAAACCTATAAGGTCTTATTTAGGATTTTGAAAAAATGTAAGACCGAAAAAGGACCTTATAGGTTTGGGATAGCGAAGCTGCGAACACACTACGCCGCCGAGGACTACTGCCGGATAGCCCGGCCCGCAGGGGGCGCCCTGCCTGTATTTCTGTATTTGCCGGAGGGTAAAATTTGTTTTATCGCTATTCCGCTTAGTGGGTTTCTATAACTTGTATTAAGTTTGAGCGGTAAAGCTTTGACGTAATGAAAAAATATGCATTGATAGTTGCCGGTGGTATAGGCAAACGGATGAACAGCGATATTCCCAAGCAGTTTTTGCCGCTGCACAACCGGCCGGTGTTGTACCACACTATCAAGGCTTTTACTGATGCTTTTGATGACATCAACATAATACTGGTGCTACCGCCGGAACATGTGGCGCTGGGCGAAGAAATACTGGATGCTTACTTTGACAAAAGCCAGATACAAATAACGGTAGGTGGCGAAAGTCGTTTCCACTCGGTAAAAAACGGACTAGAATTGATAGGGGAGGAGTGCATCATTTTTGTGCATGATGGTGTACGCTGCCTGGTAACGCCCCGCCTGATACAAGACTGCTACGAAGTAGCTACGGAACATGGATCGGCCATACCAGTGCTGCCCTCAAAAGATAGCATTCGGATTAGAACAGAAATGGGTAGTCAGTCGGTAGAAAGAGGCCAGGTATTTTTGGTACAAACGCCGCAAACTTTTCATAGTAAACTGCTGCTGCCTGCTTTTGAAATTGATTTTAAAGAGCGTTTTACAGATGAAGCTAGCGTGGTAGAATCGTTTGGAATAGAGATGAAACTGGTAGATGGAGAAGATGCTAACATAAAGCTAACCCGACCCATAGATATGATGGTGGCAGAACAAATTATAAGGCTGCGTATGTTGGCAAATACGAAAGTGTAGCTGCCGGAATTGGTTTTTGTTAAATACTTTGGCAAAAATACCTAGACTGTTAGCTTTGCGGCTCCAATAACAACTATTTACAGATTTATGCAGAAGTGCGTGTTTATATGTGATGATGATGCTGACATACTGGACATCTGCCAAATGATTCTGGAAGGTGACGGAAAAACCATTGTGACTTGTAATAACGCAGATAGCTTGTTACATAGCCTGACTGCCTATACACCAAACCTGATTTTTATTGACAATGGGTTAATCGGAATATCAGGTCAGGAACTAATCCGCAATTTAAAAAACGACGAGAAATACAAAGAGGTACCAGTGTTGCTTTTTTCGGCTACTGCCGATATAGAAAAGATGGCTGCCAGTGCTGGCGCTGATGGCTACTTGGCCAAACCTTTCGACATTGTTGAACTTAAGAAAACAGTTGATTCGTACCTGCAGTAATCCTTTTAGCTGCTACTTTGTTGTGCTTAGGTATGAACAAATTTTTGCCTTGCCTGCTCCTTTTTATTGCTGCTGGCTGGTGGCTGCAAAGCTGCCGAAATGCTACAGATGCTGATAGCGCAAAAGATACTGCTGTAACTAACTTGCCTGTTAAAGATTCAACCGTTCCCACTGTTACACCGCAGCCTGATTCTGTAGTTATAAAAGGCCTGAACCGCCAGGTGCTAAAAGCGATTAAAGAGGCCGATTATCAATTGCTTTCTTCTTTTATTCATCCGGTACGTGGCGTTCGGTTTTCGCTGAGCGGGTTTATTGATACAACAAAAGATCCCGTTTTTACACCTGCCCGTTTGCTGGAATTTACCAGAAATAAGAAAGATGAAAAGTTGGTTTGGGGTACCAATATGGAAGGTGAACCCATTAATCTAACGATTGGTCAATTTTTGAAGCAGCAATTATACAAGGCTGATTTCTACAATGCCGATTCAGTTGGCTACAACAATATTTTTAGGAGTGGCGTAGATGACCGGGTAATGAAAGCTGCATATGGACAGCAGCCTTTTGTAGATAACTATTTCCCTGGTTTTAAGAAAGAGTATGATGGAATGGATTGGCAATCATTACGACTAGTATTTGACAATTATAATGGTAAACCTTACCTGATTGGTGCCGTTCACGAAGAGTGGGAACCTTAGCTAAACCATTCGTTTTTCCTCTGGTAATCTTAGCCTTTCTATTGGAATCAAATTTTGCAAAAGGGTTGAATGCTGTGAGTTTGATTTGCCTATTGCCTATTTGAATTTGGTATTACATGCCGGAAACCGAAATAGAAATATGCCCGCTTTGTGGCCGGCCACTAGCCGAGCCTTGCAACCGGCACCACTTGATGCCGCTGAGCAAAGGGGGCAAAGGCACTACTACCGTGCTGATGCACAAGATTTGCCACGATACAATACATGCTGTGCTAAAGGAGATAGAACTGAAACGCCACTACCATACTATTGAGCGACTACAGCAGCAGGAAGACATTGCTAAGTTTATAAAATGGGTGCAAAATAAGTCGCCTGAATTTTATGATAAAAGCGCAAAGAAGAAGCGATAAATATTGTGAGTAATAAAGCCATAAAAAATCATTACCACATCATTTATCATCAACCTAATTTGATGCGGCTAAGCAGGTTAGCCCGGTAGGTTTTGCCCATGGGTAAACTAGTACCACCCACAATAATATTTTCGGTATTAATGGTTTGGATATGGTTGACAT
>CAXTDG010000613.1:0-3171 GCA_964242675.1 uncultured Chitinophagaceae bacterium | reverse complement strand
ATGAAATTTATGAGCGAAGCCGGGGCCAGTCCGTTGAAAGGATGCTTGCCGGGGCATTTGCAGATTCCTATCTTCTTTGCACTGTTTTCTTTCTTTAATAGCAATATCCTATTGCGAGGGCAGCCATTCCTATGGGCTACGGACCTGAGCATGTATGATTCTATCCTGAATCTGCCATTCAACATTCCATTTTATGGTGACCATGTAAGCTTGTTCACTATTACCGCCTGTCTTACCAGTTTCCTGATTTCGTGGTATGGCATGAGCAACGCCAACGTAGACCAGAGCAACCCGGCCCTGAAATACATGCCGTACATCTTCCCATTCCTGATGCTGTTTTTCTTTAATAGCCAGCCAGCGGCCCTTACCTGGTACTACACCATTAGTAATACTGTGGCACTTTTAATTCAGGTTTTCATCCGCAACTTTGTGATTGACCATGATAAGCTGATGGTACAAATAGCCGCCAACCGGGCCAAGCCAAAAACCCAAAGTAAATGGCAGGAGAAAATAGCAGCCATGCAGGATACGCAGAAAAAAATGCAGGAACTGCAGCAGGCTAGAGGGAAGAAGTAATAGGCAAAAGGCAATTTAGATACAGCCAGTTTTTCTAAGAAGCTTCTTTGAAATAGCCTGATATTTCCCGACAAATAATAAAATAAAAAAGGGTTGCCGAATAATCGTCAACCCTTTTTTGATACTTGAACTTTTTTTGAAATTTCTAATAGTTGCTCATTGCTAATTACGCTTAGAGCATCCCATCCAATTCTGCTTCCGTTTTTACAATCACTTCTCTTGCCTTGCTGCCCATATTAGGTCCAACAATACCAGCCGCTTCCAGTTGGTCCATCAGTCGGCCAGCTCGGTTGTAGCCAAGCTTCATGCGGCGCTGTATAAGGGAAGTGCTGCCCATTTGGTTTTGCACAATAAGGCGGGCTGCTTCTTCAAACAGCGGGTCTTTGTCTTCCAGGTCAAATTCTTTTCCGGCTGCTTCTTTTTCATCCACATATTCCGGCAGGTGGAAAGGCTGCGGGTAGCCCTGTTGGTCGGCTATAAAATCAACCACCGCTTCTACTTCCGGAGTATCTACAAAAGCACATTGCAGGCGAGTAATCTCCCCATTGTAACTAATGAGCATATCACCTTTACCAATCAGTTGCTCGGCACCGCCAGCATCTAAAATGGTGCGGCTATCAATTTTGCTGGAAACCTTGAACGCAATACGGGCCGGGAAGTTGGCCTTAATGGTACCAGTAATAATATTTACCGAAGGCCGTTGCGTAGCAATAATGAGGTGAACACCCACAGCACGGGCTAACTGGGCCAGGCGGGCAATCGGCATTTCTACCTCTTTACCAGCCGTCATTATCAGGTCGGCAAACTCGTCAATTACTAGTACGATGAAAGGTAAATATTCATGTCCTTTTGCCGGATTGAGGCGGCGTTGAGCAAATTTTTCGTTGTATTCTTTTATGTTACGGGTACCTGCTTCTTTCAGCAAATCATAGCGACGATCCATCTCAATGCAAAGGGCATTCAGGGTATAAACTACCTTCTTCGTATCGGTAATAATGGGTTCATCTTCACCTGGGAGTTTAGCCAAAAAGTGTTTTTCAATTACCCGGTAAATGCTCAACTCTACCTTTTTTGGGTCAATCAGCACAAACTTCAATTGAGACGGATGCTTTTTGTATAGCAGCGAAACCAGGATGGCGTTCAGCCCAACCGATTTACCCTGTCCGGTAGCACCCGCCATCAGCAAGTGCGGCATAGTAGTCAGGTCAACGATGAAGTTCTCATTGTCAATCTTTTTACCAATAGCAATGGGCAAGGCAAAATGATTCTTCTGGAATTTATCACTGCTTAGCATGGTTTTCATGCTTACGATGCTCTTCTTATGGTTTGGCACTTCAATACCTATGGTACCCTTACCCGGAATTGGTGCTATGATACGGATGCCCAATGCCGATAAGCTCAAAGCAATATCATCTTCCAGGTTTTTAATACGGGAGATACGCACCCCGGCAGCCGGCACTATTTCGTACAACGTTACCGTTGGCCCCACTGTAGCTGATATCCGTTGGATGTCAATGTCATAATTTTTCAGTGTGGTGATGATCTGGTTTTTATTCATTTCCAGCTCGGTAGGGTCAGTCACAATTCCGCCGCCGCCGTGTGCTTCCAGCAAGTCCAGCGAAGGATATTGATAATTTTGCAAATCCAAAACCGGGTCGTAGTTCGGCAGGCTTTTCACCCTTTCCGCAGGTGTTTGTGCTGCAGGTTGCTGCTCTATTTCAGGCAAAGGCAGTACAATGTCCTCCGCAGGTGGTTTTATTTCTAGTTCCCGGGTAGGGGAGGGGACAGTTTGTGTCGGTACAATCACAACCGGCGGTTCGGCTGCCTCTTGTACAAAAATGGCGGCAGCCCGTGGTGGGGCAATTGGAGCAATAGGAGGCGGCGCCGGCGCCGGCGCCTGTACCGTTATCGGTTCTTCTTCAAAAACATCTTCTTCGTCAAGTGCTACATCTTTTTCCAGTAAATCAAACTGGTGAATGGGCTTTAACAGTTCTTCTTTTGGCTGAATGATAACCAGTTTATGGCTATCATTTTTCAACACATTACCTGTAGGCTTAACAACTTCTGCAGGCGGAACCACACTAACATTTGAAGTTGTGGTTGCTGTTGCAGCAGCGGCTTGTGCAAGTTTTTCGTTTAGGGTAACGGGTTGCCCGTTTGCCAGCGGCGAAACGTTAGTGGCAGGTACCGTAGTCGGTATTGCCGGTACAGTTGCAGCTTCAACCGGGGTATTTTCTGTAGATACCGGCATTTCAGTCGGCTGCAAGGCGGCTCCTATTTTCTCCGGAATTTTTATTGTGGGATTGAACTGCCAGATTATATAAGCCAATCCGGCGCAAACCAGCAAGGCCAGTGTACCTGCGGGGCCTATAAAATTGGTGAGCCAGCTACTTACCATATTGCCAACACCGCCCCCAAAAGCAAACTCGAATTTGGTAAATGCAAATGCCAGCGTAACACTGATAATTAGCAAGCCCGGAAGTACATATCGCTGGTTTCGCCGGGGCGATAGTAGTTGTTTACCCGCCAGTGCATTAATGCCCAACACAAAAAAAGTAGAACAAAGCAGAAACGCCGCCAGCCCAAACCCCTGGT
>CAXTDG010000612.1:0-3181 GCA_964242675.1 uncultured Chitinophagaceae bacterium | reverse complement strand
GCTGATTCTTTTTAGATAAGGCAACTGTCTTTTCAAACCACTAACCGATTCGAAGTTGGTAAATAGCACCAGCAGGCTCCGTTGTTTGATGTGGGTACGTACTTGCAAGTACAACTTCTCAAAATCACTTTCCAGAAACTGTGTTTGCTGGCGGTAAAGCGTTTGCAAAATGTTTTCCATCTGTATAGGCTTACGGTCGGCGGCCAGCATACTACCAAACTTATTGGAGAAAGTCATCAGCCCAATACGGTCTTGCTTGTTGATGCATACACTGCTCAGCACCAGCGTACTATTAATGGCATAATCCAGCAGCGTTAGGTTTTCAAAAGGCATTTTCATCAGGCGGCCTTTGTCAATAATGCAGAACACTTGCTGGCTGCGTTCGTCGGTATAGTGGTTCACCATCAGGCCACTGCGGCGGGCCGTAGCCTTCCAGTTGATGGTGCGGATATCATCGCCACTTACGTATTCTTTTATTTGCTCAAACTCGCTGCTGCTACCTACTTTTCGTATCCGTTTGCTGCCATATTCAGCTATTTCTGCGGTACGGGCCATCAGTTCGTACTTGCGTATCTGGGTAAAGGAAGGGTACACCGCTACGCTTGCATTTTCGCCCACCGTTACTTTTTTCATCAGCAGGCCCAGGCCACTTCTTATTAGCAATACAATCTTTCCAAATTCGTATTCGCCCCGTTCAACCGGCCGTATTTTATACTCAATACTGGTGCTACCATTGGCTTTTAGCTTCGTATCAAAGTGCTGGTTGCGTAGCTGAAACTGTACTGGCAATTCATCAATTACCGAAATACTTACCGGGAAAGAAAAACCGTTGGTAACATCAATAAAAATGAGTGTCCAATCGCCATTGCCAAGCCGCTCTGGCATAATGCGGCGGGCCAGTGATGGCTTACCGGTAGCAAATAGAAAAAACAAATCGGCAAGTGTTACAAGGGCAAAGGCAGCAACAACAATTTTGGGAAAAAGAAGTGGTAGTCCGGTAAAAAACCAGCCAATAAACAGGATAATGATGCTCCCTAAAATAAAAAACCAGCGCTGCGGAAACAACAGCGCTGTTTTATAATTAGTAGAATACGACTCGTTGTGATTAAGGGCCTGGTTCAAAATGCCCCCCGCAATTCTTGTCCCCATTACTAAACCACCTATCATGCCTGCTTATTTTGGCTACAAATTAGGCGGTTGGCTTATTCGCTTCGCAAAATGAATCTTATTTATTTGTGCCACCTGCTGCCTGGTATCGAAAACGTACTACTGCATTGTTTTCATTAGAAGAAGAAATGCGAAGATCGAAGCGTTGCTCGCCTGCCTGCACAGTCATCAGGGCTGTATTAGGCGGTATTGATCCTAGATTTTCGGCAACCATTGTTAGCTCCTGTTCAGGATTGGCTTCGTCTAATTTTATTTTTAGGGTAATAGGCTTTGTTGATAAACCCCGGTTGCCTGCTATCAGCCTGCCATTAAGGTAAACGCTAATGGTATCTCCGTCTATTTCACCATTATCGTACAGATTTATTTCTAATTCATTTGCCGCCGTAGTGATAGTACGTACCAGATCGTTTTGCCGATCTTTCAACACCTTTGGCAATACAACAGGCTTTACATCTATCTTTTTCGGCGGATCGGTCTTTACAATATCTGGCTTTACATCCGGTTTAGTAACTGTAGGTGGTGTTATCTTCTTAGGCAGCGTACTTTTTACTGTTTCCTGCTTTGGCTTTGCTGGGGTTGTTTTAGCTGGAGTAGTTGTTTTTGCCAAAGGCTGTGTGGTTTTTGGAGCAACAGTTGGTTGCTTTACCATTGGTGGCTTAGCTGCTTTGGCGCTATCTGCTTTCTCTTTTTTTATGATAAAATCTTCCTTCTTAAAATTGGTAGTGGCTACTTTTTCAAGATATATTTTTCCGCTGGTGCCATCTTTTTCTGTTTTGTAGTGCTGGCTGGTGTAGCTACCTTCCAATATTTCTTTATCCCCCTCTTTGCGGTACTCCAGGTAACAGGTAAACATGTACACGCCATCGTCATCATTATTACCATTACTCATTTTGTATTCCAGTAGCTTGTCTTCTTTAAAAATGAGATTTTTTGTGCCAGGGGTCCACATACCTATCAGCGAAGCCTTGCCGTAAAAGGAAGTATTTTGGTAGGAATATGTTACGCCTTTTAGTGCCCGGTCAGCATTGTCTATTTGTACCTCGTATTTATTATTACTGCCGTACATAATTTCAAGGCGACTGCTATAAAAAGTACCTCGCCAAATGCCAGTCAGGTTTTGTGCAGAGGCATGCAGTATAGGGAAGAGTAACAGAAAAAGTAATCGTTTCATAGTGAAGCTCCGTTCCAGGTGTTTATCGGGTTATTTTCACCCGGCAAATAAAATGCTGAAATATTTTGTTTCAAAAAATTCAATCTCTAAAATTAGCAATGGGCTTCTTGCGGCATTGTTAATGGCAAGTAATAGTTTGTTAATTTGCCGCCGCTTTTAAGAAGAGATAAGTTGTGAAAGATAATATTTGAACGCCTGATTAAACAAGCTCTACAATCTATTTTAGCATTCATAACTCATTACTTATCTCTCATAACTCATAACTTCAAAGAATGATCACTATTACTTTTCCGGATGGGGCCGAGCGGCAGTACGAAGCCGGCACAACAAGTTGGGACGTGGCTAAATCCATTTCGCAAGGCCTTGCCAAAAATATTGTAGCGGCTTGTGTAAATGGCGAAACCTGGGACCTGACCCGGCCGATTGAACACAACGCCCACATTAAATTTTATAAATGGACAGACGATGGCGGAAAAGCCACCTTCTGGCATAGCAGTGCCCACTTGTTAGCTGAGGCTGTTGAAAGCATTTTCCCTGGAACGAAATTCGGCATTGGCCCAGCTATCGAACGTGGCTTCTACTATGATATCGATTTAGGTGACCGTAAAATAGAAGAAGAAGATCTGCGGAAAATAGAAGTGAAGATGGCGGAACTAGCCGCACAAAAGCAGGAGTTCAAAAGAGAAAAAGTTGGTAAAGCTGAAGCTATCGCTTATTTTGAAGAAAAAGGCGATCCTTATAAACTCGACCTGCTCCAAAATCTGGAAGATGGCCATATTACCTTTTATAAACAAGGCGATTTTGTGGATCTCTGCCGTGGACCACACTTGCCGGATACTAGTT
>CAXTDG010000611.1:0-3182 GCA_964242675.1 uncultured Chitinophagaceae bacterium | reverse complement strand
CTATAATAGAAGCTGGCAGCTTCAAAAGCATACGGGAAATGATCCGCCAATCCTTCTTTGGAACGCCGGAGGCCAACCAGATGGCACAGTCTGTTTTGCAAGAGGTGCGGATGCAAATAATAGATGATGCCATGCGTTCCGCTATGAGTTATGCTCTGGGACTATACCCTGAATTAAGACCTAAATTAGTAGATATGGGTAGCCCGGGATTTACCAGTGATAGAGATGTAACAATGCAGTTTAGGGGCGGTGGCGAAGGTGCAATCGCACAACGGATAGATGCCAGCCTGCAGGCGGTACAAAAGACTTACGAGATTTTGCGAAGCCAGGGCATAGAACCGGATATAGTACTGGACGCCAATTTTTATACAGAACTGCATGAGGCTTCCATCCGACCAAAAACAACTCATGAATCGGCTCAGATACTGTTTGACCAAAGCATCGTAAGCATGGCCGAAATACGAATGGGGATGGATGCCACCCAATGGGCTGCCTATAAAGCTGAGCAAATCCGCAGGCTGACGGGTACCACTGATGCTAAAAGTATGCAGGGGCAAATGGAAGGTGAGGCCAGAACCAGGATAAATGCAGAGTTTGCCGCTGCCGAAACTTTGGCCGGCCAAATAAGGCCACAAGGACAAACGCCTGCCGCCAGGGATGCAGCACTTACACAAAAAAGAGAAGACCTAAGCCAGGCACTACGAAGAAATGCCCCGGCAAGAGAAATACGACAACTGATGGCCGAAATTAAGTTGCTGGAACCAGAGGCATACGGTACAAGAGCTGCCGTAGAATCTGTACCCGGTCGGCAGCAAGCCTGGGCAAGAGGAGGCGCAGAAGCCTACATGAGTGGCCGGAAATTGCCGGAAGGCAGGGTTGAAAGATTGGCTTTTCTGGCACAGGATGCATCAGCTAACCTAGGGTTGCTGTTTGGGCATTCCAATTCGGCAGGTAACAGCATTTCCACAACCCGTTCGGTAGCAAAATATCTGGAACGGGTGGCCCATGCAGTATTGGTAGATGGCAGGCTACCCGTAGGAGATATGATGGGATTTTTGAACAACCTGCGGCAAATTGTAGAAACGAAAAACCCTACCCCTGATACGAATGCTGATGTTGTGGCGCTGCGGGAACTGCGAAAAGCACTGGCTGCTGCCGGTCATTCGCAGGAAGCATTGGCTGCAATGAACGACAATGCAGTAGTAGATGCCTGGGTGGCACAAGCCAGGGAACATGGTATGAGCCTGGTGGCCCAAATGCGAACAGCTGAGCAAATGGCCCATACACAGGAAGGCGGCCTCAGCCCTATTGGTGGCGGCACTCCTGCACCGCCTACAACGCCCCAGGCACCAGCAGGTGGCCCGGCAAAAAAGCCTGGCCCTGTTAATGACAAGCCATCCGCTGGTAAAATTGCTACTCCACCTATAGCCGAAACTCCATCTACTACCGACGCTTCCAACAAGGTGTGTGTAACTGATACTGTCCCTGGCGAGGCAACCTCTGGTACCATTCATGTGGTTCGCAATGGGGAAGAAACCACTTTTGCCCGAACGAACCGGACGCTGATGCAAAATATTGGCAGGGGCTACCTGAGTGAAATTGCAGAGGGAACTATTCACCTGTCGGTAGACGAAATGCGGGGCAAACGGGTGTTGGATATTGCCGCCGGTACGGAAGGCTTTACCGTGCAGCAACTGCGGGCCATGGGCATTGAGGCATACGGAATGGACATTGCCTTATCCGCAAAGCCAGAACCGGCCCCCAGTACTTTGACAAATACTATAGGCACTAAACCAGAACAATTCTTACAAGCGGGTGATCTGGCATCTGGCATTCCTTTCAGTGGTAAGTTCAATATTATTTACGAACTGTATGGTGGTATTGCGTACGGGCTTGCACAGTCACATCCAGAGGTGGTACAAAACCTGCTACAACACTTGGCATCAGGTGGTATTTTATACCTGGCACCTTTAGATGTGCGGCAGCAGCAGGTTTTGGAAAAACTGATACCCACTTCTGCTTTTCGTATTGAACGAGTCGATTTTCATGGAGATGACCAAATCTGGCGGGTAATCAAAAAATAGATCGTAGGAAAAGTCAAAAGGGAAAAGTCAAAAATCAACAGGAAACCAGTCCACAGCCTATGTAAAACTGGTATTCCTTATCTAAACCGGGTTATTTTCAGATGAACACTTCTTACAATAACATTCTCTACCTGCTCAATTTTTTGAAAGATGCCATCCAGCTACGGTTAAAAAATCATTTCGATAAAAATGACTCCACTCCTGCCTTTGCCGTTCCTGAGTTACACCTCCCCTTTTCTGATGGGGCGCTCTATCAATTCTGGCAGCATTACCCATGCCTGCCCGAGGAATACATTGTGCTGTTGCTGGCATTAACCCCGCATCTACAGCCCAATTTTATTTCCAATATCGTACAGCAATACCTGCCCCATGGCGGAGATTTTACTGAAATAGGTGGTGTAAAAGGTGATAGCCACCGGGGGGTAATGCCCACTGGTGAAACCGCACTGTTCATTTTAGCCGGAACCGATGTGCAACGGCGGATGGAAATACAGCAAATGCTGTTCGACAGCCGGTTGCTGAAAGAAGGCCTGCTGATTCTGGAACCGGTAAAAGATGGCGAACCGGTGATGAGTGGCCGCTTGCTGGTAACACAGGAATGGATAGATAAGATTGTATTTGACAGAGAAAGCAGATCCTCCCTTGGTACCGACTTCCCGGCAAAAAAAATAAGTACCGCCATGACTTGGGACGATCTGGTACTGAACAGCCATACCCAGCACCAGCTGGACGACCTGATGACATGGGTGCAACACAACAAAACCGTAATGCAGGATGTGGCCCTGCAACGCAAAATAAAACCGGGCTACCGGGTGCTGTTTTATGGCCCATCCGGTACCGGCAAAACGCTTACCGCTACGCTGGTTGGCAATCAGTTTGGCAAGGAAGTTTACCGGATCGATATTTCGCAAATGGTATCGAAATACATTGGCGAAACGGAAAAAAACCTGGAAAAGGTTTTCGCCAGGGCGGAGAACAAAAACTGGATTCTTTTCTTTGACGAAGCCGATGCCTTATTTGGTAAACGTACCAACGTGCAAAGTTCCCACGACCGCTATGCCAACCAGGAAGTATCGTACCTGTTGCAACGTATAGAAG
>CAXTDG010000610.1:0-3189 GCA_964242675.1 uncultured Chitinophagaceae bacterium | reverse complement strand
TGCGGTAATGTGTGCAGGTCAGTTCCCAATCTTCCACATGGGACGTGTGTGGATGGCTTTCTTTGTATTGCCTTATCCCAATACCCGTGGTCCTTTGTGGGTAAACTTTGTTTCGCCACTGCTGTGGGACGTGTTTGCGATCTCAACTTATTTTACTGTATCATTATTGTTCTGGTATTCAGGTTTGTTGCCGGATCTGGCAACCGTACGTGACCGTGCAAGAGTAAAATGGCGCAAGCGTTTTTACGGTGTAGCAGCCTTCGGTTGGACGGGTAGTACAAAACACTGGCAACGTCATGAAAGTCTTTCATTAGTATTGGCCGGTTTGAGTACGCCACTGGTACTTTCTGTACATACTATTGTATCATTTGACTTTGCCACTTCCGTTATTCCGGGCTGGCATACAACTATTTTCCCTCCCTACTTCGTTGCAGGTGCAGTATTCTCCGGGTTTGCCATGGTGCAATCGCTGATGCTTATCACCCGTAAAGTGCTGGCATTGGAAGATTATATTACGCTGGAGCATATCGAGGTAATGAATAAGGTAATTGTACTTACCGGTTCTATTGTAGGTATTGCTTACTTAACTGAATTGTTCATGGCCTGGTATAGTCAAAACCAATATGAGGGATACACCTTCTGGTATAGCCGTGCTAACTTATTCAGCCCTTACGGATGGAGTTATTGGGGTATGATGGCCTGTAACGTAATTAGTCCGCAGTTCTTCTGGATCAAGAAATTGAGAAGAAACATTGTGTTTACGTTCTTTATGAGTGTGATTGTGAACATCGGTATGTGGTTCGAACGTTTTGTAATCATCGTTACTTCTTTGTACCGGGATTACCTGCCGAGTAGCTGGGCATATTATTATAGCCCAACCATCTGGGAAATAGGGTTTTACCTGGGTACGTTCGGTTTGTTCTTTACTTGCTTTTTCCTTTTTGCCAAATGGTTCCCGGTTATTGCAACGGCAGAAATCAAAGCCATCCTTAAAAAGAATGGCGAGAACTTCAAAGAGAATGATGACCGCATTGATAACATGCCGGTTGAAGAATTTGCACACCAATATGCTCACTAAAAGAAACAGTATTTCAGCTTTTGCTTTGAATTAAAATAGTATGGCAAAGAAAAAATTTGTAGTAGGCAGCTTTACGGATGAAAATGTACTGTTTCCTGCAGTAACACGGATGCGGAAAAGCGGCTTCAAAATACATGATGTATACACGGCCTATCCGGTTCACGGACTGGACAAAGCCATGGGTCTTCGGGAAACCAGCTTGCATACAGCAGGATTTATTTATGGTATCACTGGTACTACACTGGCACTTAGTTTTATGGGCTGGGTATTTACCAAAGACTGGCCGTTGAATATTGGTGGTAAACCACACTTTCCACTGCCAGCACTGATTCCCATTACTTTTGAGTTTACAGTATTATGTGCAGCGGTAGGCATGGTACTATCTTTTTGCTACCTGTGCCAGTTGTCGCCGTTTATAAAGAAGCACCATTTTCACCTTCGGGCTACAGACGATCTGTTTGTGATGGTGATAGAATGTACCGGACCAGATACAGAGAAAAATGCTAATGCACTTTTGCAGGATGCAGGTGCTATAGAAATTAATACTCAAGTAGCAGAAGAAGGCTGGTGGCTTGGTCATTATGATCAAACTCAAAAACTCTACGAAGACAATACAGTTGTTGCTCATTAAAAGTGTAAGGCTACCACAGAAGAAGAAACGATAACCTCGACATGAAGAAAATATTAATAATAGGAAGTATGGCTGCTGCACTGGTTGCTACCATTGCCTGCACCGATGTGAAACGGGAGCCTAACCGGGTGTATATGCCTGATATGGCTTACAGCCGTGCTTATGAAACCTATATTGAACGGGATTCAACCAAGTTTACTATGGATCAGAACGATTGGGAATCTGGTGACGGTAAAACAAAGATTTTCTATAATAATTTACCAGTTGCCGGAACGGTAGCCCGTAGTGAGAACTTTGTATATCATTTGCCTAAAGATAAAGTTGGCGACACTACTTATTATACTCAATCTGCAGCCACTGTAAATCCGATACCTATGCCAGACTCCATGCGTATGGTTGAGGTAGAGAGAATGTATTTGATTAACTGTGGTATTTGCCATGGGCCTAAACTGGATGGTAATGGCCCATTATACAAAGGTGGTGAAGGTCCCTACCCAGCTAAACCAGCCAATTTGAGTGGTTCCGATCCTAAATATGTTGGTATGAAAGAAGGAACGATGTTTTACAGTATCACTTATGGAAAAAATTTGATGGGCAGCTATGCCAGCCAGGTTACACCAACGCTTCGCTGGGAAATCGTTCATTACATCAAAAATTTTCAGGCAAAAACATTAAAAGGTACAACACCTGCACCAATGGGTGGGGCGGCTGCTCAATCTTCACCTGCGGCGAACAATATTGATTCTGTAAGTGGCAAAAAAATACAGGATCAATCTCAACGGAGTAAAATGCAGGTGAGCAGTGAGGTTAAAAAGCCTAACACACCTCCTAACCAGGAACAGCGTCCTTAAAGGTTGTAAACAGTAACAAGTTGCTGCTTACAAATAATTAAAAGTTATTCTACAAAAAGAATAACGTGTAGAGATTAGACTTATTAAACTGAAATAGCTAAGCAATGGCTTCTAATAATGAACATTTTGTAGTACCAGCGGCAATGAAGAAATGGGGGCTTGGCCTATCCATCATTGGTGTATTGGCACTTGTTGGTGGTTTGATTTTTTTATTGCCAAATGATAATGAACACGAAAGAGTGCGGTTCTGGGCAGTACTATTACAGAACAGTACTTATTTTTTGCTGGTGGTAAATGCCTCTATGTTTTTTATATGTGCTACCACATTGGCTTGGGCGGGTTGGCCAATTGCGTTCCGCCGTATACCAGAAGCTATTTCGACCCTGGTTCCGGTTTTTGGTATTATCTGTTTGGTGGTGCTGCTGGCAATCGTATTTGGTACACATGATGGCCACCATATTTACCACTGGATTGATCCGGAGTTATATGTTAAGGGTGGTGCGAAGTACGATAAGATTTTAGACGGTAAACATGGATTCTTAAACCCGGCTTTTTTTACAATCTGGAGCATCATCACAATCGTATCCTGTTGGTATTTTGAAAAAAGAATGCGCCAGATAATTGATAGG
>CAXTDG010000609.1:0-3192 GCA_964242675.1 uncultured Chitinophagaceae bacterium | reverse complement strand
AAGTAAGAAAATACACTAGAGCATTTCATTACCAAAAAAAGCAGGCAATAATTATTGCCTGCTTTTTTATGTTGTTTAAAAAAACTATTTAGGGGCATAAAACTGTAGTAAAAACTCCTTCACTGTAGTTGGCTTGCGGCCTAACAACTTTTCCAGGTCGGTGCTGGTTTGCGAAAAAATACCTTGCTTAATGGCTTCTGCAAACCCGGCAAACATGCCAATGTACTCACCGGGTACACCAGCGTTGGTCAGTGCGTTTTTATAAGTGGCTGCATCTGGATCGGTGTACTTTGTGTCCTTGCTCAATGCGTCACCAATTATTGCTGCGATTGCACCAAAAGAAACGGCTTCCGTATTGCCAAATACATATTCCTTGTTTTCGTGCCCTTCAGTTGTTAGGATTGCAGTGCTGGCTTCCGCCATATCACTACGGGTAGCGAAGGCCGTTTTTGCATCACCTGTAGGGAAGAAGACACCAGTGTCAGCTACTTTATCTCCTAGGAAAACCGGGATATAATCTGCATACAACGTATTGCGTAAAATGGTGTAAGGAATACCTGATTCTTTGATTCGCTTCTCCGTTTCGAGGTGCGAATTTTCTATAAATCCAATAGGGGAGTTGGGGTTGTCAGTCTTACGGTCGAAACTAGTATAAATGATATGCTTAACGCCAGCTTCTGCTGCTGCCTTTACTGCACTTTCCTGTTGTTTGCCTCTGTTTTGTATATCGTTTCCCGAAACAAAAAGCAGTTTATCTACACCCGTAAATGCCTTTACCAGCGAATCGTAGTTGTCGTAATTTCCAAATCTAAGCTTTACGCCCATTGCCTTAATGTCGGCCGCTCTGGCTTCATCCCGTACAAAGGCATTTACCTCATCGGGATTTACCGCTCTGTCGAGCAAAAACTGTATGGCCGCTTTACCAAAGTGGCCGGTGGCACCTGTAACTAATATCATAGTGTTGTTTTTATAAAAGACAAACTTATAGCTAAAACTATACGAAGTATAGTTGCATCTTAAAAAGAAGCACTATACTTTTGTATAGTAATTTACCTTCTATGAGTCTTTTGTTAGAAGCAAAATCCTGCCCCATTCAGTTTGTACTGGCTATTAAGGATACACTTAATGTAATTAGCGGCAAATGGAAAATGCCCATTATTGGTACCCTGCTGTTTGGTAAAAAGCGATTTGCAGAGCTGGAAAGAAGTATCCCAAACATTACGCCCCGCATGCTATCGAAGGAATTGCAGGATCTGGAAATCAATGGAATCGTTAATCGAAAAGTGCATCATACCAAACCGGTAATGATAGAGTATGAGCTATCTGAATCGGGCAAAAAGATTGCCGATGTGCTGGACAAAATGATAGAATGGGGGATACAGCACCGGAAAGAAGCGCTGACGAATAATTCTTTTATTGAAACCGGAAATGCAGTAGCAGCTAACTAATCCTTATACTTCTTCATGATAACGCAGGCATTATGGCCACCAAAGCCAAAGGTATTGCTCAGCGCTGCATTCACCGTACGCTGCTGTGCCTGGTTGAAGGTAAAATTGAGCCGGGAGTCCAGCTCAGGATCATTGGTAAAATGATTGATGGTAGGAGGGATGATGTCATCCGTAACTGCCTTAATACAGGCAATGGCTTCAATAACACCTGCAGCGCCCAGGCAGTGGCCCGTCATACTTTTTGTGCTGCTAATATTGAGGCGGTAAGCATCTTCCTTAAATACGTCGAGGATGGCTTTTACCTCTGCTCCATCGCCCAGCGGCGTAGAAGTACCGTGAGTGTTGATATAGTCAATTTCGGAAGGTTGCATACCTGCATCTTTCAGCGCTGCCAGCATTACGTTTTTAGCACCCAGCCCTTCCGGGTGCGGAGCCGTAATATGATAGGCATCAGCCGAAGCCCCGCCACCAACTATTTCGCAATAGATTTTGGCACCACGGGCTTTTGCATGTTCTAGTTCTTCTAAAACCAGAATACCGGCCCCTTCGCCAATTACAAAACCATCCCGGTCTTTATCGTAAGGGCGGCTGGCCGTTTGCGGATCGTCATTGCGTTCGCTCAGGGCCTTCATGGCATTAAAACCACCTACACCTGCTTCGCTAATAACAGCTTCGCTACCACCTGTAATAATAATATCTGCCTTGCCACTACGTATGTTATCCATAGCTACAATCATAGCATTGGTACTGGAGGCACAGGCACTAACAACAGAAAAATTAGGACCTCGGAAACCATGCCGCATACTTACATGCCCGGCAGCAATATCCAGTATCATCTTAGGGATGAAGAAGGGATTGAACCGGGGTGTGCCATCGCCTTTAGCAAACTCCATCACTTCCTGCTGGAAGGTGATGAGACCGCCAATGCCGCTACCTAATATTACACCGGTGCGGTCGGGCTCAAACTTGCCTTTTTCTATACCCGCATCTGCCACTGCTTCATCACTAGCTACCAGTGCCAGCTGGCTAAAGCGGTCAATTTTGCGGGCTTCTTTTTTTTCTAAGAACTGAGTGGCTTCAAAGTTTTTTAATTCGCAGGCAAACCGGGTCTTAAACTTTGTTGCGTCGAATAAAGTAATAGGTGCTGCACCACTTTTGCCCTTGATAAGGTTTTCCCAGAATTCGGGAGTAGTATTACCAATGGGTGTAAGCGATCCAATACCCGTAACAACAACACGTTTAAGTTCCATATAGCTTGCCTGCAGAAATTAAAAAAGGAAAAATGAACAACGACTATTTAGCGTGTTCCTCAATGTATGCAGTAGCCTGCCCTACAGTGGTAATCGTTTCGGCCTGCTCGTCGGGAATGGAAATATTGAATTCCTTTTCAAATTCCATAATCAGCTCAACTGTATCCAGGGAATCGGCGCCCAGGTCGTTGGTAAAAGAGGCATTGGGTGTCACCTCAGCTTCGTCTACACCCAGCTTATCAATGATGATCTGTTTTACCCGTGATGCAATGTCAGACATGATTAGTTGTTTTTTTAAATAAGGCAGCAAAAATAGCCTTTTTGACAAAGTAACAAAGTATGGTTACATTTATTTCAAAAGGGGCTATTTACGGTTTTATGCGTACTATCCGCTCTGCTTGTGTGCTGATTAGCACGTATTTTCGGCCCGGTTAATATCAGGTTTATAAAGTAGCGGCTGTACTGCTTGTAGTTTTTGCAGCAAATGATCGTAC
>CAXTDG010000608.1:0-3200 GCA_964242675.1 uncultured Chitinophagaceae bacterium | reverse complement strand
GATCTATATAATAAATGATGGGCTTTTTAGGTTCTACCAGTTCGCCTCGTTTCCATTTTTCTACATCCGCATCTTTAGGTTCCAGCCGCCAGCGGGTAATGAATGTGTTGGCATCTACTTTTTGAGAACTATCGCCAAACTCCACAAATCGATCAGCAAAATAACCTACCCGTGGATCAAAAGCCCGGCGTGCCATAGGCTTAGCTGGTAGTAATAATAAAGAGGTGTTGATAGTAGTGGTAACGGCACCCGCCGCTTGTGCAGCAGGCAGGCTACTTCCACCTGGGAAAGGGCTTGGCGCCGAAGCGAAAGGAGAGGAGCCGGACGCACCAAATGTTTTTACCGAACGGATCTCCAGATTCTTAGCGTATGTCCGCATGTTCTCAATATAAGAACGATCGGCGGCAATACCACTTAAATTGAAACGGCGCTTGGTACCAGCATCCAACGATACGATCTGGTTATCGCCTTTAAAAAAATCCGTTACGTCAATAATACTGCTGGTGCTATCTCTACCAAAAGCTCTGATATCGAACGCTGCAGCAATAGGATCGACACTGGAATTTTTTACTGCCTGATAAATAGGCTTGGTTGAATCTGGCGACTGTACCACGTTTAGCGAAACCCGCAGGAAGATTTTATTGTCCGGGCCTTTTTCAAATGTCAACACGTTTTCATTCGCTTCTTCGCCACCATACACACCACCACCCCAGGGCACCTGCACAAAACGGGTTACTGCTAGTATTTCCTTGCCTAAAATAGAATCGGGTAATTCAAAATAGTACTTATCATCTACCTTATGTACGGTGATCATACCTCGCTGGCTACGGGCCTTATCTGTTATCACTTCTTTGTAAGGGCGTGGGCCGGTACGAAAACTGTTCATTCCTCCCATAGGTGAAGGGCCAGTGGCAGCACCACCGCTTGTTGGAGCAGGGGCTGGGGTAGTAGGGCGTTGGGCAAAAAACGGCCCGGTTGTAGCTAATAATCCCGCCACAACCAGGCATGTCCTGATAATCCGATTCATTTTTGTTTATAGAAATTTATTTATAAGGGTCGTGAAGTTAAGCTCGTATCCGATTGCAAACGTTTGCCGGGAAAAACAATTATGAAACTATTATTTCTTCTTACATTTTTCTATTTGGCAAGTACCGGATGTCATTATCTTCACCACATCGTTTGCTTTGCCACACTGTATTTCCGCCATTTTTCTCTGTACACATAGTTTCCTCCTTTCCTGAAATGGTAAGGCCTGTTTTTTGCTAAAAAAAAAATTGACAAGCCGCTTGCTCATTTCAGTTGAAATTTTCTGTAGAATTGCCTCAACATATTTTTAACCTGTTTACTTAAGGATTCCCAAAAACTAAAAATCAACAATCATGGCAGAGACTAGACCTACTGCAACCGCTTCCAGCCCAAAGTCAACCAGTGTGCAACCCAAAAAATCAGGGAATTCTATTTCCTGGATCGCACCGCTCTTTTGTATCATCGCCGGTTATATTATCTGGCGTTTTATCATCGGTGCACCGTCCAACTTTAGTAAGCCCGATCCTAGAGGCGGATTTTGGCCTAAGCATGAAGGCCCTATTGGTGCCTTACCACGTATGTATCTGGGTGGTATCATCGTACCTCTGTTAATTGGTTGCCTTCTTACTGTATTGACTTTTGTAATCGAACGTTTTCTTACTATTGGTAAAGCCACTGGTACCGGAAATATCTCTGAGTTCATTCGTAAAGTTCAGTATCATTTGGCTAACAAAAATGTAGATGCTGCTATCCAAGAGTGTGACAAGCAAAAAGGTAGTGTGGGAAATGTAATGAAAGCAGGCTTGCGCAAATACAAGGAAATGATTACGGATGGCGAATTAAGTACTGATCAGAAGGTGCTGAACATTCAAAAAGAAGTAGAAGAAGCAACTGCTTTGGAACTGCCTATGCTGGAAAAGAATCTGGTATTCCTTTCAACTATCGCTTCGGTAGCAACATTGTTGGGTCTGTTAGGTACGGTGGTAGGTATGATTGGTGCCTTCTCTGCACTGGGGTCTGGTGAAGGTGGTGGAGACAATGCTGCACAGCTTTCTATTGGTATCTCTGAAGCCTTGTATAACACAGCGCTTGGTATCGGTACTTCAGCATTAGCTATCATTATGTACAACATCTTTACTACAAAGATTGACGGTATCACTTACGGTATTGATGAAAGTGGCTTTACCCTTACACAGAGCTACGCTTCATTGTACAAATAATCTGGTTTTAACAAACTTAAGCTTATGGAATGTAGCTACAGGCTGCATCCCATAAGCTAAACAAGTAAATACATTTAAAATGGGAAGAGCGAAACTACCTCGCAAAAGCACCAGCATCAACATGACTGCCATGTGCGATGTTGCTTTTTTGCTGTTGTCGTTTTTCATTCTTGCTACCAAACAGAAGCCACCAGAAGTGGTACCTGTGGCTACACCTACTTCGGTGTCGACTATTAAGGTAGCAGAAGACAAAACGATGGTGACAGTGAACAAAGCTGGTAAAGTGTACCTGTCATTCGATAACAAGGAAAAGCAGGCAGAAGTATTAAGTAATTTGAATGATCGTCTGAAATTGGGACTGTCAGCAGATGAAGTGAAAAAAGGCGGTGCAGCAAATTTGTTTGGTACTCCTTTTAGCCAGTTAAAATCTTTCATTGACAGGTTGCCAGAATCTGCAGCTAATGCAGAAAAACTGGATGGAATTCCTGCTCAGGATAGTACAAACAATCAGTTGAAAGACTGGATGGAATCTGTAAACATTGCATTTACTGGTTCTGCTCCTAATCTTACTGTAAAGGGAGATAACTTGGCAACTTACCCTGTTGTAAAAGGAATACTATTTGCCTTCAAACAAAATGATCTGCTGAAGTTCAATATTATTACTGGTTCAGAAGGCTTAGATCCGTCAACTGATTTGTATAAAGAGGTTTCAGCCAAAAAGCCTAATTAATATTTAGCTTAGTAGTATAAACAGAATTACTCATCCAAATGCCTTTGTATAAAAAAGGCAGATAAAAATAGAAGCTATGGCAGAAATGGATACCTCGTCCGGCGGCGGACACAAAAAAGGGCCGGGCGTAAAAAAAGGTAAAAAAATGTCAACCCGGGTGGATCTTACACCTATGGTTGACCTGGGATACCTGCTCATTACATTTGTTGTATTTACCACAACCA
>CAXTDG010000607.1:0-3205 GCA_964242675.1 uncultured Chitinophagaceae bacterium | reverse complement strand
GGCCCTCACTACCCGCTGCAACAATCCGTCAACTAACAAACGAAGTCCTGCTATCCCCTGCACCCATCCGTCAACTAACGGACTGTCCCTGCGAAGCGCTGTTGTCATCCGTTGGCCAACGAATGGCTGCTGCTACCCGCTACAACAATCCGTAGCCTGACGGATAGCATAAATAAGCGGAGTAGCATAAAAAACCGGTGGAGAACGGCAGCCTGAAATGCAGAATGTGGTAGCGGGTAATAAGGCAGGCGAAGAAAATAGCGCTGTAATAATTAATGGGCAAGCATATAAGCGGCAATGCGGGTACATGGCAAGAGGCGTTACTGGATATAGATTGTTTAGGTATATTGAAAGTAAAGTGTGGTTTATGTTTCCCCTTTTTAGGCCACCCTTTTTCTATCAATACCCTTTAGGCTGCCAATATATGAACATAAATGATACTAAATAGAAAGCCCGGTTGTTAACCGGGCTTTCTATTTTACTGCATTGCTACAGGTGTGTATTTTACCTACACTTGTTTTTAGTTGTTTATTGCTCACTGCCTATTGCTCAGCTCAGGCATATTTTCTTACTACTTCCAACAGGCTTTTTATATTAAATGGTTTTTCTACAAAGTCATCGGCCCCGGCTTTTTGTGCCATTATACCAATATTCATATTGGCCGAAATCATGATGATGGGAATATTCCGGGTACTTTCCTGCCCTTTCAAAAAGCGGCATACATCCAGCCCATCGGTGCCGGAAAGTTGCTTGTCCATTACAATAGCAGCCGGGTGAATAAAATTATTATTAAGCAATGGTTCGGCTCCCGGATAAGCCGTTACATCGTACCCTGCCCGTTTAAATATTAATTCCAGCGTATCTAAGATACCAGGGTCATCGTCTACAGCAATAATTCGTTTCATGTGGTGTGTTTTGTCGTTTTAAAGGTTAGCATTTAAGGGTAGCGTAAAGCTAAAGGTTGAGCCTTCTCCAAGTTTACTCCTAACATTAATAGTGCCACCATGGCGTTGTATAATACCTGCTGTTATATATAAGCCTAATCCCATGCCGGGAAAATTTTGTATTTGATCATCCTTTACCCTAAAGAATCGGTCGAATACTTTCTGCAGCACATTTTCTGGTATACCAATACCCCTGTCTTGTACAGATACGGTTATGTTATCTGCTTCCAGCTGGCAACTAATTGTTACCTCTTTTCCCTGTGGTGAGTATTTAATTGCATTACTTACCAGGTTGGTAAGTACCTGGCCAATCCGTTCCCGGTCGGCAGTAATGGTAATATCCGCACACTTATGTATGGCTAATTGATGAGCATGCGACAGCCGTTGCAAATCTTCTGTTCGCTCCGTTATCAGATCACTAAAGTTAAATGCTTCCGGGTGCAACTGTAACTGTCCTCCTGCAATTTGGGTGGTATCCAGCAGGTTAGCAATCAGCGCCGTAAGGCGGTTTACCTGGCTATCCAGTCGCTGCATCAACCGGGCACTTTGTCCATCAGCCGTTTTTTCGAAATTATCCAGCATTATCTGGGCATACGCTTTTATGCTGGTTACCGGTGTTTTGAGTTCGTGGCTGGCAATGCTAATAAAGTCATCCTTTTGTTGTTCCAGCGCCTTGCGTTCAGTAATGTCATTCATTACCCCTACCATACGTACTGCCTGATTGTTCTCTACTTTTACTACCCGGCCAAAGCCCTCCATCCAGCGGGTTTCGCCGTTATCGTCTCGAACAATGCGAAATTCCGCTTGGTAAATGCCCTTGGAAGCTACCGCTTCAAAAAGGGTATTACCTACCCGCTCAGCATCGCCTGGATGAATGAAGTGCATAAAATACTCAGCATCCATAGGCTGGTGATCCAGATCGGCACCTAACATAGTATAGTGCTCTTTATTCCATAACACCCTGTCTTCCGGCAGGTTCCAATCCCAGGTACCCATGTTAGCAGATTCTATCACGGTACGGTAGCGCTCTTCCGACATTCGCAGAACTTCTTCAGTTTCCCGGCGTTCCGTCATATCCCGGGCAACTTTTATGTAGCCGTTTAATTTTCCATCCTTTATAGGGGCCATTACGCCACTGGCAAAAAAACGGGAGCCATCTTTCCGCAGGTGCCAGCGTTCGTCCTCGGCCCGGCCTTTTTCCCTGGCAGTTTGCATTTCCTGCTCTGGTGCACCGGCAGCCCGGTCTTCCGGGGTAAAAATAAGTTCGGCCGACTGGCCTACTATCTCAGCAGCTTCATAGCCAAATATGCGTTGGGCTCCAGTGCTCCAGCCTACTACAATACCATATACATTGGTGGTAATAATGGAATAATCTATAGCGCTGTCCATGGCTATCTGCAGGCGTTCTTCACTTTCCTGCAAGGCTAGTTCTGCTTGTTTGCGGGCTGTAATGTTTGTGGCAGTACCAAACCATTCTATAAGCTCATCCTGTTCGTTCAGTAGGGGTACCGCCTTGGAGTGGGTCCATCCATAATTGCCATCTGTCTGTATTACTCGGTGTTCCAGTTCAAAAACACTTTTTGTGGCAATTGCTTTTTGAATGGCAGCCGATACATAAGGCCAGTCTTCTTCCGGAATGTACTTCTTCATCCATACCAGATCAGGGTTATCGGTATCGGGTAAAAAGTTGGCCCCTCTCAGGCTTCGCATTTCCTTCCAGTCGGGGCCCATAGTATATACAGCATCCGAACTGGTAGTAACCAGCAGGCGCAGGCGCTCTTCCGATTTTAATAGTGCTTTTTCTGCTTCTTTGCGCTTGCTGATATCCCGAAAGTATACGGAAAGCCCCCCTGTTTTATCGGGGTAAATACTAACATCAACCCACTGCTGTACAATGGAAGAGAAAGCTTCGTAGTGCAAAGGCTGCCCGGTTTGCATAGCCTGCTGGTGAAATTGGTACAATTCGCTATTTATCGTTTCAGGAAATTCTGCCCAATAACTTTTACCCAAAAGGCTTTCCGGTTTGCGGCCCCACAATTCGCCTGCCTTTTTGTTTACGTAAGTAAAATTAGCATCTGCATCTACCGCATAAAAAGCATCGTTAATGCTTTCCAATATTTCGGACGTACGCCGGTGCAGCTCCAGCAACCGGCCTTCAGAGTGTTTGTTTTCGGTTATGTTTATAAACGTAATAACCACACCATTAATGCGATCTTCGGCGGTGCGGTAAGGCAACACCCGCATTAGAAATACCTGGTTTT
>CAXTDG010000606.1:0-3219 GCA_964242675.1 uncultured Chitinophagaceae bacterium | reverse complement strand
CTATTTCAGCTGGGGAAAAACTCATGGAGCAAAGGTTGTAGCTGTGCCGGATGGAAATTTTTTCTGCCGGTGCTTCCATTAATTCAACAGTGGCTCGGATGGCATCGGGCATGTACATCATGGGCAGGTAGGTGTCCTGTTGCAGGAAGCAATCATAATGGCCACCGTCCAGCGCTTCATGGAAAATTTCGATAGCATAATCGGTAGTGCCGCCGCCGGGTGCTGATTTATAACTGATAAGGCCGGGATAGCGAATGCTGCGAACATCGACCCCATAGCGATTGAAATAGTAATTGCACCAAAACTCACCGGCGTACTTGCTGATGCCGTACACTGTAGCCGGTTCAATAATGGTGGCCTGCGGGCAATTTATTTTAGGCGAAGTGGGGCCAAATACCGCAATGGACGAAGGCCAGTACACTTTTGTAATCTGCTCTTCACGGGCAATGTCCAGCACATTTAGCAGGCTCGTCATATTGAGGTTCCAGGCCAGGTTGGGGTTCTTTTCGCCAGTGGCACTGAGGATGGCGGCCAGTAAATAAATCTGCGTAATGCCTTGCCTTATAACCTGCACATGCAACATTTCTTTGTTCATTACATCGAGGCTTACGTACGGACCGGTGCCTTTCAGCAGGTCGTTTTCTTCCCGCAGGTCGCTGGCTATTACGGCCGCATTGCCATATATTTCCCGAAGGGCCAGCGTCAATTCTACACCTATTTGCCCGCTGGCACCTATTACCAGTATTTTGTCTTTTACCACTTTTTATAAATTGAAAGAGGCGAAAATAAGAATTCGGTTCTGCTGCTTTAGTTCCTTCTTTTTATAACCGCCATTACTGTTTGATTGTAGAAAAAATCTGTTGTTTCTTTCTATGTGTTTTAGCCGACTTAATAGCTAACAAAAATTAAGTTTTAAAACTTTGAAAATGAGATTAAGAAATTTTCTATCCACGTTATTTATCCTCTTTACTTTCTATGGTTCCGCACAAAATGTAGGAATCAATCAAGCTAATCCTTCCGAAAAACTAGACGTCAATGGCAATGTAAATATTACGGGAACCATCAAGGCAAATGGACTAGCTGGCACAAACGGGCAAGTGCTGATGAGTACCGGTACCGGCCTTAGCTGGGGCAGCGCAGCAGGGTATAAAAAATGTGTACAGTTAGATGCTGCCGGATCTTTTAGCTGGATGGTGCCTGCTGGCGTAACCGAAGTGATGATAGAAGCATGGGGCGGTGGCAGTGGTGGTACTTCCAAAATTGGAGGCACTAGTGGTAGTTATAACAGAACCGTGCAAACAGTAAGTGCCGGGTACAATATAGCTGGTACAGTTGGGGTCGGGTCGGCTGGCGGAGCAACGACCAGCCCAAATGGAGGCACTACTTCGCTAACAGTTCCAACCGGAATTATAACGGCATACGGAGGCGGTGCAGTGAGTGCTACGCAGGTTGGCATTGGTAATGATGGAACATATACAGCGGGCATCACAAACTTTTATACAATAGGCGGTAATCCGGGCAAGGCTACACAATCAACTTTTGGAATGAGAAACGCAACGACCTATGTAGAGTTCAAAAATTTTGGAGCTGGCGGCTCACCTGTTGGAATGCTCAATACTACGCCCCTTGATGGAACTGTTTTTGAATTTGAAAATGGCGTTTTAATTAACACTACTTATGCTAATATCTCTCAACTGCCCAGTGCAGGTGGCCCAGCCAGCTCTGGGGCAGGATTTGCCGGAAGGCCAGGCGCAGTATTCATCTGGTTCAATAATTAAGAAGTTGGTGATCGTTAATCAGGCTGCTATATGTTTGCCCATATCTTCATTGTATGACGAACTACCTGGAAGAACTTTTTGCAAAGCAGCAATACGACAGTAACAATTTTTTTCTGATAGCTGGCCCCTGCGTGATAGAAAGTGAGGAGGTGCTGATGCAGGTGGCCGAAACTGTGGCTCCCATTTGCCGCAGGCTACAAATACCTTATGTTTTTAAGAGCAGCTATCGCAAAGCCAATCGTACAAGTGGCAGTTCCTTCACCGGCATTGGCGATGAAAAGGCGCTGCAATTATTAAAAAAAATAGGAGAAAAGTTCGGCTTGCCCACTACCACCGATATTCATGCCCACGACGCGGCGGCGATGGCTGCCCAGTACGCCGACATTTTACAGATACCTGCTTTTCTCTGCCGCCAAACCGACCTGCTGCTAGCCGCTGCCCAAACCGGTAAGGTGGTGAACGTAAAAAAAGGCCAGTTTGTAAACGGGCCTTCTATGAAGTTTGCGGTAGAAAAAATACAAGGGGCTGGTAATGAAAAGGTAATGCTGACCGAACGGGGCAACACATTTGGCTACCAGGATCTGGTAGTAGATTATAGGAATATTCCCTGGATGCAGGCGCATGACGTACCGGTAATTATGGATTGTACGCATAGCCTGCAACAGCCCAACCAGCCGGGTGGTGTTACGGGTGGCAATCCGCAATTGATAGAGACGATAGCCAAAGCTGCTATTGCAACCGGTGCTGATGGACTATTTATTGAAACCCATCCAAATCCGTCTGTTGCTTTGAGTGATGGGGCCAATATGTTGCGGCTGGATTTACTGGAACCATTGCTTGAAAAATTGGTGCGATTGCGGCAAGCGGTGATTTAATTTTTTGCTATCATTTTTTAAAATAAAAAAGGCAATCAGTAGTAAAACATTTCTTGTTTTCCTGCTGACTGCCTTTTTCTTTATGTGTCTTAATTTTATTTCATCGCCTGCAAACCTGTAACCCGTCCCTGATAATTAATAGGCTGCCGGTCGGAACTGGTAACCTGTAGAGAAGCTGTACCATCATTGAAAATGGTAAAGTAGAATTTGTTGTTGTAGGTGCGGTCTTTTGTTTCGATGGTCAGTTCCTGTTTTTTACCGTCTGACTTGGTAACGTTGTAAGTAAAGTCCGTAGAGGTGAAGGTGAGCGGACCATCGGTAGGATTATAAGGTGCTACGTATGCCCGGCCATAATAGGGTAGATAGGAAACAACAGAATCACCATTGATCTTAAAAGAAAAACTATAAGTAAGATTGATAAAACCGCCGCCCAATGGTGTGGCAGTTTGTGGTATAAAAGTGAATTGCCGGTCGCTTATCACGTCTTTTTCAATGGTCGCTTTTCCTGTTTTTTGATCCTGTGAAAAAGCGGAATGGCTGGTTAAGAACAAAGCCAAAAGGGAAAT